>DAOWHR010000300.1 GCA_030641315.1 Anaerohalosphaeraceae bacterium
ATTCTTTTGCGAGGCTTTTTAACGCCGAACAGGGCAAAAAGGCAAGTGATTTTGCCGTAATGTAATTGGGCAACACGCCCGTAATCGCAGGGACAAACCCCTGCGCGTCATAACTCAACTTGCCTAAGAATTACAGCAAACCGCAATATCTTAACTACTAACTATTATCTATTAACTACTGTAGCTCTTATCCATCAAGCGTCCAGCCCTTGCGATACTCCTTGCTAAGCAAACCGTCAGCCTTGGCATTGCCTTTAACACGCCCCGTCTTGCTGTCGTAAGTGATCTTTTCGCCAGCCCGATACGCAACCAGACCAAGCAGCATCATCTCCATCATCTTGCTGTTGTACTCAATACCGCACGAAGTCTTAAGATCGCCCTTGCACGCTTTGGTCCATTGCTTCTGGAAGTGCCCCATCGGCTTGATCATATCTTTCTTGTCGCGCTTATTGTAATAGCCAAGATCGGAACCCCTACCGTATGGCATCAGGATACGCGAATTGAAATCTGCGATGATATAACCCTTGCTCCCCTTGAACATCGCGCCATGACCGATCCGATTGAGATCGACATAAGGCTTGGGTGCCTTAGGCATCGCACCGCCCTGACACCACGTAACACCGATAGCACCCCGCCAGTCATTCGCCGGAACTTCGAAAGTAGCCCTAAGCTCCACAGGCGTCACTTCCGGGTTATACTCGTCACCCTCGGCAACTGCCGACGTAGGCAGATCGGCATCAATCGCGTTCCATGCAAGGTCCATCGTATGGCTTCCCATATCACCGATCTGACCCGACCCAAAGTCCCAGTACATGTTCCACTGCAGACAGTTCGCACCGGGACCGCCCGTGAAATAACCGGGGTTGTAAGGATGATAAGGGGAAGGTCCGAGCCACAGATCATACTTCAGATTCTTCGGAGGTGTCCCCTTCCCGGGCAGATAACCAGGCCGACGCAGCTGACGGTTGCCCCACGCGTAAACATGCTTCAGCTCACCGATAGCTCCGTCTTTAACCAGCTCACGTACACGATCAAAATTCTCGATCTGGTGACGCTGTGTCCCAACCTGCGTTGCGATCTTGTTTTTATTCTTAAGGTAATTAGCACGAACAACCCGAGCCTCCTCAACCGTATTGGCTATCGGCTTTTCACAGTAAACATGCATTCCGCGGTTAATCGCCCAGTTAGCGATAAACGCGTGCGTATGGTCCGTTGTGCTGATCACAACAGCGTCAATATCCTTCTGCTCCAGACACTTTCGCCAGTCGACATAAGTTTTGGCCTTGGGGAATTTCTTCGCAGCCGATGCGATATGATCTTCGTTAATATCGCAAAGTGCCACAACATTCTCACTAGATACCGTATCAAAATGAGCACGCGCCCGGCCCCATGTCCCGATCAGAGCAATATTAAGCTTATTGCTCGCAGCATTCGCCCCAGACAAAAAACCACTGGGCATGATCAAAAGACCCATACCCGCAACTGCAGATGACTTCAAAAACTGACGACGCTGAACTAATTTCTTACTCATCTCATATTTCCCTTCATAATTATTTATTGTTCACACATAACAATACCATCATCCGGACAACAACCATGGATCGCTGTTCTTACGCAGAAGTTTAAGCAGCCTACCCGTAAACTTGCCGACCAGTTCCGGCTCATCCTCTGCGATATTCTCCAGCTGATACCTGTCGCTTAAATTATCATAGAGCATGTATTGACGCTCTTTATCCTCAAACTTTTCGATCACAAAAGTGTACTCATTCGTCCGGATCCCCCGTCTGCCAAGCTCCGGCTTACCGACCGGTATCCAGATATAAAGCTGCTCGCTCGGCTTATCACCCACACCCGCAGCAAAGTACGAAGCGAAACTTCGCCCCTCGACCGCCCTGGGGATGTCCCGCCTGTACCCCATCAGATCGAGCAGAGTCGGATAAATATCAACCGTCGAAAGTAGAAAATCGTCCTTGCGGGCCTTGATAACTCCGGGCCACCGAATAAGGAACGGTATCCGCATCGACTCCTCATACCAGTTATTCTTCGTGATCTTATTATGTATACCAAGGCAGTTACCGTGATCGCTCGTAAACACAACGATCGTATCGTCTTTTAGCCCCGCCTCGTCAATCGCTTTCAGTATCCGCCCGAACTGCTCATCCACACCGGTCACCTGCCCAAAGTAATTGCGAATACTGTTGCGATAGCTCTTGCCCATCTTCGTATCTGCCGCCGGAATATTCGCACGGTTGCAAAGCTCGTCCGTCGTCTTGCCCTCGTACATATCGACATACTTCTTAGGCACTGCCGAATAAGGCGTGTGCGGCGGATTCATAGATACCACCATCGCAAACGGCTTACCATCCTTGCGATACTTCCCGCCTTCGTTGTTGATAAACTTGATCGCGGTATCAGCTTCATGTTCGGGGCCCCACTGCTCGACATAATGAAATCCCTCGCGCCCAGCCTTGGTGTCCCAGTACAATGGTTTGTTGTGATAATCGTAAGTCCCGTAAGCATACCAGAAATCAAACCCGTGCCGCCGTTCCGGGCTGCACCACTCGTTCCACGCAAACTTATCACTGTTATTGGCGCACTTGATATAAGGCTTATGCGGTCCGTCAAGGTGCCACTTACCAATATACCCCAGACTGTACCCCCTGCTCTTAAGAACGTTCGACCAGCAGACATCATCTTTCTGAAGTTCGCAACCGAGAACTGCCGTCTTGCTCGTACAGTTGCTGATCACTTTATTACTGTGCGGCCACTTGCCCGTCATCAGCATCGCCCGATAAGGACTGCAAACAGGATAGTTGCTAACCGCCTTGTCAAGCACAAGACTCTCACCGGCAAACTTATCCAGAACAGGAGTGATAACAGGATCCTCACCCATAAAACCCATCGCGTGCGCACGCATCTGATCAGGGAACACAAACACAAGATTGGGATTTTTTTGCTTCGCGTTCGCCGATCCAGCCGAAAAACCGCTGTTGCATCCGCAAACACCAAAAGCTACAACCCCACCTCCAACAGTACGCAAAAAATCACGTCTATCCATGTTAACTCTCCAAAAGAATTATTTCAACGCGTCAATAATACAACTATTGCCTGCGTTCCACAACCACAAAAAATGCATTGCTGAATCTTTCACCTGAAAATATCGGGGCTTTATGGGCATTTTTGTTCCACTTCAAGCCGGGTTTTCCGTTTATACTGATCACGATTGAAATTTCCCGTTTCTACGCGGCAAAATATCGTTACGACCGTAAGTTACGACTTTACTCACGGAAATTTACTACCCTTAAGGGTATACCGTTGACTTTACAGCCGTCTGAACATAGCATAGAGACTCGATAATACTATTTACAGTCGCTTTTCCACGGAGAAAATAATGTTTACCGGCATAATAGAAACAACCTCAAAGATCCGATCAACCCGCCCCGCGCCGGGCGGAATGATCCTGACCATCGACATAAAACACCTTGCCGAAGACACAAAGCTCGGCGACTCCATCGCCGTCAACGGCACATGCCTGACAGTAACAAAACTAACCGGCTCAACCGCGGACTTCGACGTTTCCGCAGAAACACTTTCAAAATCAAACCTCGCATCCGCACGCCCCTCAACCCCCGTAAACCTCGAACGCGCAATGCAAGCCAACTCACGCTTCGGCGGCCACATCGTACAGGGCCACGTAGACGGTACAGCAAAAATAAAAACCATCACCCCAAAGGGAAGCTTCACAGAGATAACCATAGCAGCTTCTACGGAACTGCTCGACGAAATGATCCCCAAAGGATCGGTATCAATTAACGGCATAAGCCTCACAATCGCACGCATGGACAAGAGCACATTTACAATAGCCCTCATCCCGAAAACGATCACCGACACAACCCTAAGCACAGCCAAACAAGGCGACACCGTAAACATCGAAACTGACATAATCGCAAAAACAATAAAAAAACAACTCCAAAACATACTCCCAAACCAAAACAAACTAACAGCAGAAAAACTAAAACAACTCGGATTCTAAAAAACCTTCACTAACCATCAACCAGGAGGCAGCACATGCGATCACAACTTACAGAAAATGAAGTATCAGCAGAACCACTGCCGACAACCGCAACAAGCTCCGTTCCTTTGCAACGGGTTTTTCTTCTTGACCAGAATGTATTGGAACTTCGACCGTCAACAAAACAAATGGTAGCATTCGCATTCTCTCTGCTGCTGATCGGAATCGCCGCCGTATATCCTGTGCTTATCTTCGGCATGGTACTCGTATCCATCGCCACGTCTGTCTGGCACTTGCCGTCAATGGCTGAAATATCCCGGCGCTTTTCTGAAAACAAAGGGACCTCGCTGGCTATATTCGGCATCGGCGGCAGCTTCGGCGATATTTTCGGACCGATCAGCACCGGATTTTTTTTAAGTGTTCTGGCCTGGCGCGGGGTTATCTCCATTTATGCCGTCGTTCCGCTACTCATGACATTTTGGTTCATTTGGAC
>DAOWHR010000175.1 GCA_030641315.1 Anaerohalosphaeraceae bacterium
AGCTATGAGATAATCGGGATCGCACAGGAACAGGTTCGTCTGGTATCGTCAACAACCACAGGCAAACTGAAACTTCTTAACGCTTCGATCCATCAGACGGTCGACAAGGGTGATCTGCTGGCATCTATCGATGGCAGGCTGTTGCGAATCGCACTTGAAGGAGCTAACGCCGAAGTTAAAAAGCTTCAGGGTGAGCTTGCAATGACTGAGGATCAGCTATTAGTAGAAGCAATAAATACCGAAACCGAGGCTGAGACGACAAGACGGCAGTTCGCAATGGATATCGAGAGGTATCATCTCAAAGTACTCGAATTGCGGACCGAGTTGGAGCCGGCGATTATTGAGCTTAAGGATCTAAAGCTCGAGATCGCTATCGAGAAAGACCTTTTTGAAAGAGGTGCGGTTACGACCGACTACGCAATCCAAAAAGCACAGGTCAGCTATAACATACTTGCCAAAAAAGTCGAGGAAACGGGGAACATGCTGACAGAGGCAACGACAGCATGGGAGAACACTAAAAGCAGGCAGGCTGGTTTCAGTGAACATCAGACGGCACATTACTCAGTCGAAAAGGCACTTTTGCCGATAAAGCAGGCTATCAAGGTTCAGGAAAAAGTTATCGAAGGATTGCAGTTACAGGGGCAGGCTTTGATGCTGACGGCACCGGTTAGCGGCATTGTAAGCACGATTCAGCGCAGGCCTGGTGAGACGGTACTGGCTGGCGAGCCGATTCTTACTATAACCGAACCTGTTCCGTCAGGTATTGTGGGCTATCTAAATGACATGCAGGCCGACAGCGTCAAGCCGGGAGATACGGTTGTGCTGATCAAAAACGGCAGTTCACCCAGAATGCAGGAAGCCATGGTGATCAGCGTCGGGCCTGGTGTTGAGGAAAAGCCTGTCCGATACTGGAAGATACCTGATGTTCCTGAGTGGGGAAGGCCTATGCTGATCGAATTGCCGAGCGGCTTTGAAGCCATACCAGGACAAGCTGTCGGTGTAAAGGTACTGTAAGGGCAGCCTGGGCAGTAAACGCTTTGCAATTCGTAACTCTAATGCGAAATCATATATGAATTCTACCAAACTAAATCGTGTTGTCATCATCATCTGTATTTTGATGATGACGGTATCTTTCGGATGCCAGAACCGCAAGGATACCGACTACAAACAGCGTACAGACGATGAGGTTTACGGTATAATCAATGATAAGTGGGAAAGTCAGTTCGGCGAAAAGGCTAATTACAAGACCAGCGATTCAACAGATGAGGAAGTTATCAAGTTCGAACCCGGAACAGGTCCGCTTAGACTTGCTGACGCTCTTGCCGTTGCGACCGCTCAGAACCGGCAGTACCAGACAGAAAAAGAGACGATGTATAACACGGTTCTTGACCTTACGCTTGTTCGCCATGAATTCAAACCGAATCTTTTTGCAGGCGGCGGTTTCGGGTACAGCGATGAGGAAGACGACTCAATGGTCGGGGGCAGGTTTGGTGTGGGACTTAGTCAGCTTCTTGCTGACGGGACGAGGATAACGACCGATGTGGGGCTTGCCTGGGCCGACGTGCTTACAGGTAACGCTCGGTCTGGTTTCGGCAGTATATTCAGCGCAGTGGTAACAAAGCCGCTGCTGAGGGGAAGTTCGAGAAAGTTCGTGCTTGAATCCCTGACGCAGGCAGAACATAACGCTCTTTACCAGATACGCACGTTTAACCGTTTCAGGAAGGAATTCGCGGTATCGACGATCACTGGTTACTATCGGGTACTGGAACAACAGGAAAAGGAGAAAAACGCCGAGGATAATTATCTGCGTTTGAATAAGGTATTCGAGCAAATCAGCCAACGTGCGGAGGTCGGCAAATTCCCTCAGCATGAGCTTGACCAGGCCCGGCAGGATGTACTCCAGGCGAAAGATAATTTTATCAGGGAACAAAAACTATCAAAACAAATACTGGATGATTTCAAACTGTTTCTGGCTATCGATCCGGGTGTAGAAATCGACCTTGACGCGGGAGAGCTTGCCGGGCTTGTCGAAGCCGGTCTGGACGGCCCTAAATTCAGCGAGGAGCAGGCTATCGAGACGGCGATCGAGCAGAGACTCGACCTTGCGAACTCATCGGACGCTGTAATCGATGCTCAACGTAAAGTCGAACTTGCACTGGACAGTATCAGGGCAGAGCTGAACCTGGTGGCGGGAACAGAGCAATCATCCAAAAAAATCGGCGGAACCGGCAAGAACAGTGTAGGGGTGGGAGTCGAACTTGATCTGCCAATAGATCGGAAAGAAGAAAAGGCGGCGTACCGCAGGGCACTTTTGACGCTGAACCAATATGAGCGGGATCATGCCGAGGCGGTTGACAATGTAACAGCTCAAGTGCGTAAGGCATATCGTGACCTGAAAGAGGCGGCGGAGATCTACGAAGTGCAACTTGCAAACAAGAAGCTGGCGGCGCATCGTTTCGATAATACCACAGTGCTGCTTCAGTACGGCAGAGCAAGCACCAGAGACATACTTGACTCACAGGAAGACTACTTCAAGGCACAGGACGAGGCGACAACAGCATTGGTGGACCATACTATCGCGATGCTGAATTTTTATCGTGACGCGGGTGTGCTGGATGTCAAGGCCGACGGGGGTTGGCAGATAACAGAGAAAAACTAATCGGTCAAAGCAAGGCCGATACGTAAGACGGTTCCGGTTGGTTTTGCGGAGAGAATTTCGACATAGCCGTTATGCGCCTCTGCAAATCGTCTAACAAGTGCAAGTCCGAGACCTGTACCGGTGGTTTGGCGGGTTGACTCATCACCGATGCGATAGAAGGTGTCGAAGACTTTTTTTCTCTGGCGGTTTGGTATGCCCGGGCCGTGGTCCTCGACCTCTATAACGACATATCTGCCGGCGGAAGATGTGCGGACAATTATTGTTTTTTCAGCGGCATCGGCGGCGTATTTTACAGCGTTATCGATGAGATTTATTACGATCTGTGTTACCGCGTCTTTGTCATAAGCTGTTAGCAACTCCTGTGAGGAGTCGTTCATGCTGCTTAACTGTTTTTCGAGTTTGAAGCCTGCGTTTCTGGCCGCGGGGGTCATCATTTCAACAACATCGCTAACGCAGTGGTCGATGTTACCAACAATGAAATTATACTTTTTGCGGCCGCGCTGAATGCGTGAAAAGTCCAGAACGTTTTCGACAAGTCTGCTGAGTCTTTCACATTCCTGGCTCATCGTTCTGTAGTACTGCGTTCTCTTTTCATCGGATTTGACCCAGTTCTTTTCGAGCATTTCGGTGTACATTCGGATGCTGGTAAGAGGTGTTCGCAGTTCGTGAGAAACGGCGGAGATGAAATCGTCCTTTTTGCCTGCAAGCATGAATTGGGTTCGTGCGCTTTTGAAGAGGCTCAGCATTGTGATCAACATTACCAGGAAGACTACGGCGACTATCGCGGAATAGGTTTTTCGCAGAATACTGATCTGGCTGGTGATCCAGGCTGGGTCAAGCTCGAAGAGATTGAGAACAATTTCTCCGAAATCGGAATCAAGTATCGCGGCGTGAACGGCGTTTTGGTTGACTGTTTTGCTGATCTCGAACGACATGGCTGTTCGCAGAAGTCTTGAGGCGGATTCTTCAACCTCTTCGAGGAGTTTTTGCTCGTTAAGCCTGAATCCCTGGATGAAATGATCACTTTCGATCTGGACATGCCGCAATAAAAATATCTGGCCTGGAAAGAGATTCTGTGTGCTGTCAACATCCCGGGTCACTACTGTTACAAAAGGTTCTATTCGTATCAGGACCGTATCCTGCTGCACCTGCAACTGCTGTGTGGACTGGTTCATGTCCCGGTCGTCACTTTGTTGGGAGGGCATTTGTACATTTAATTTTTCGTTTTCGCTCCTTGATCGCCTGGTATTTGTGTTTGCCTGACCGGGCATACCAGGCATCATTCCCGGCATCATCCCTGGCATCATGGTTTGCTCGGCTTGCAAAGCCTGATATTCGTTCTGTGACACAGCACGATTGAACGTAAAGTTGCCTCGTGACTGATTTTGATAACGAGGTTCCTGCGACTTTTTAGTTTTGACACTATAGGCCTTGGTGTTGCCGACATTGATCTGCTGCAGAGCCTTTTGTTGGGAGAGCATTTCATTTTTCGTTGCGGTGTCTTTGGTTTCTCCTATCGCTTTGTAGTCGTCCTGCTTCCATGTGCCATATCTGGTTTGTTCAAAGTCTAATTTTAATCTGTCCAATTCCTCGAGATCGACTTTTTTCGCGACGTCGGCAATAGCTTTATAGCCGTTTCCTTTGAGAACAGTCAGCAAGTTTTGTTTGATATTATCAATATAACCTGCTGCCTGTGTATCTGCGCTGGCTGTTTTTTCGTCAGCGACAAAAGGTGTTACGATAGTTCCATCGGGTTCGACCTGGAAATATCCATAGGCCAGACCGTGTTCAAGATCGTCGCCAAGTGGTGATCTGACGAGGGCATTGGCTATGTTGGATGCCTGTGGGACGTAATAGTATTGGTAATCGGTGTAGGCCCTGTTATCCTCAACGGTGATGAAATCATCAATTTTCCTCTTTACGTCAATGCGTATCTGTTCTGCGACGGCGGAGAACTGGGCCGCCCTTCTGCCTGCGAGTCCCTCTTCCTGCAGCAGGATAGAGTGGTAACCCAATGCGCCAAGGGCGCAGAGGCTAAACAGTATTACAATCGAAACTAATATCAGTCTTTTATACATTTAACAACCTTGAAATTGGTATACATAGCCCGCACCTCGGACGGTTTTTATCATCTGAGGGTGTGCGGGATCATTTTCGATCAGACCTCTGAGCTTTGCGATGTGCATGTCTACGGTGCGTGTTTCTATATCGGTCATGGACTCTTTCCATACTGCCTGGTAGAGTTCGTCTCTGCTTATAACACGGTTCGGGTTTGCGGCAAAGAACTGTATTATATCGGCCTGTCTGGTGCTGACCTGTACTTCTTTGCCTGAGACTACTGCTTTGAGGGCTGCGATGTCAACTTCTATCTGGCCGAATGTAAATTTCGAGCCTACACTTCTGGCGGGGCTTGTTCTGCGAAGCAGCGCGTTTATTCTTGCAAGGAGTTCTTCCAGCGAAAAGGGTTTGGTAATGTAATCGTCGGCACCGAGGTTAAGGCCGGTGATCTTTTCACGTTCAAGTCCTTTGGCGGTCAGCATTATTATAGGTGTTGTCAGGCCGCCCTTTCGCCATGATGCACATAGCTGTTCGCCGCTGATCTTAGGCAGCATAAGGTCGAGCAGGATCATGTCGAACTTGCTTTCGCTGACGATACGTTCAGCTTCGAGACCGTCGACAGCTTCGGTTACGGAAAAGCCATGAAACTCGAGAAAGTCCCGCAGGCCCATACGTATCTTTGGTTCGTCTTCCACTACCAGCACTGTGTTGTTTTCGTTATTCGACATCTTTACACCTGAAAAGAGTTAATGGGTTCTCTTATATTATAGGTTATCGGCAGTTGAAACGTTTGTAAATAATATGTAAAACTATGCGTCAGTTATTTTACATGCCTTTTACTTCATAATCAACCGGTTAGAACGTATTATATTTATGTGAGCAAAAGATGTTTTGTTAACTTTATCGAAAGGAGCACTCAAAATGAGAAAGTCAATGTCAACAACAGTTATTATTGCACTGCTGGTTATGTCGGCGGCGGCGTTGGGAAAAGTATCGTATCCTGTGAAGCTTACGGCTGATATCGATAAGCCTTTGATGCTGGCGGGACAGAAACAGACGGCTTATATTCGTGTGAGCCTTGAAGGGGTCGATCTTATATCGAGGCACAAAGAACGGATGCCCGTTAATATCGCACTTGTGATCGACAAGTCGGGTTCGATGGGCGGCAGTAAGATCGAGCAGGCAAAACAAGGGGCGATCACCGCGATCAACAGGCTCGGTTCTCTGGATATTATCTCTATCATCACTTATGACACTGAGGTAAAGGTATTGCTGCCTTCGACGAAGCTGACGAACAAGCAGGAAGTTATCAACATGATACGTTCGATCCAGGCTGGGGGGAGTACGGCACTTTACGGCGGAGTGAGCAAGGGCGGACAAGAGTTGAAGAAATTTCTTGATGACAAATATGTCAACCGCCTTGTTCTGCTGTCGGACGGGCTTGCGAATGTTGGCCCCAGTTCGAGTGCGGATATTGAAAGGCTTGGCATGAGCCTGATCGAAAACGGTATATCGGTGACTACGATGGGTGTCGGACTTGGTTATAACGAGGACCTTATGAGCAAGCTGGCGTTTAAGAGCGATGGTAACCATTACTTTATTGAAAACGCAAAGGACCTCGTCAATATATTCGAGAAGGAGTTCGGCCAGACGATGTCAGTTGTCGCAACGGATGTACAAACCGAGATCATCTGCCCTGATGGTGTCAGGCCCGTAAAGGTGCTTGGAAGAGAAGGGACCATTAAAGGGAACAAGACAACCGTATCGATGGGCCAGATATACAGCAAGCACAAAAAGTATTTCATCCTTGAAGTCGAAGTGGACGCGAATGAAAATAATTCGATTGCCCAGCTTGCAGAGATCAAGGTGACGTGCAAAAGCTCCCTTTTCGATGCTTACAAGATGAAACTTAACGCATCAGTGAGCAGCCGGTTTACGACATCGAAAGAGCTTGTTGCCAAACATATCAACAAAAGTGTGATGGCTGATGTTGTCGAACAGATCGCTGTAGAAAGAAACGAACTTGCACTGGAGCTTAGGGACAAAGGGCAGATCAAAAAGGCACAGGAAATACTTTACGGCAACACGGTGTATCTGCGAGACAACGCGAAGAAATATAACTCACAGAAGCTGGATGATTACGCCGGTTTTAATTATGTAGATGCTGAAAAGATGGAAGCCAAGGACTGGGGCAAACAAAGAAAGTCCATGCGAGCCGAACAGACAGGCAGAAGATCAAATCGATAAACAACAATTATGCAACCATTACCAAAGGAGAAACGTAAATGAAGAAGCTATTAATTTTATTGCCGATGTTGATGATCGCTCTGGCAAGTCCGGTGCTTGCTGAAAACAGTCAGACAGTTACAGGCGACATCTCGGAAGTTATTGTTTACCGTGGTCAGGCGCTTGTTACAAGGCTGATAAATGTCGATCTTGAAAAGGGCAACTCGGAGGTTATCGTTGAGAATCTGCCTAGCGGGATCGTGCCTGAGACGCTGTATTCGCAAACGACGGGAGGCATTAAAGTACTTAGCGTGCGTTACCGTGAAAAAACAACACAGGAAGATACTCGCGAAGATGTCAAAAAACTTATCAGTCAGATAGAGGAAATTGAAAAACAGATAAGGATATCAACACGCAAAAAAGGATTGGCCGAGAAATTGTACGGGCAGATCGACAAGATCAAAGAGTTTTCGCTGTCAGCAGAGCATAAAGATCTTGATCGGGGGCTTTTGCAGTTTGAGTCGGTAATAAAGATCAATGATTATGTCGATGAAAAGAAGACGAATTACCATAACGAACTTCTGGAGCTGACCGAATTGGTCATCGGACTTGAAAAAGAACTGGCGCAACTGAACAACAAGCGCAACCGGCTTGGAGCGGGTCACAAACGTACTTACCGTGAGGCGGTAATCTATCTTGACGCGGAGTCAAAGGGAAGAAAAACGTTTGAACTTAACTACCTTGTAAACGGAGCCAACTGGACACCCCAATACAACCTGCGTGCGGACACGGGGGAATCGATAGCGCTTATCGAGTATAACGCTATCGTTCATCAGTCAAGCGGTGAGGACTGGACCGGTGCGGAACTTGCATTGTCGACGGCACAGCCAAGCATGGTATCGAGCGCACCGTCACTTGATCCGATGAAAATCACATTGACAACACCGGGAGCTTTACAAGCTAACAATAAACAGACAATGATGCCCGGAATGATGCCTGCTCAACAGCAGGGGCGACAGTTTGAATATCTGGATCAGACACAGCAATTTGAAAAACTGGTGCGTTCGAGAAGATCGGCTTCACAGAAAGGTTTTGAAGCAAATATCACACTGAACAGGCTTGCGGTGAGCAATCAGGCGCTGGAGTTTGCCGCTGACAGAGATATGCTGAAGAAAATGCAGACACAGGCAGCGGTAATCAAGAGCAACGAAGGTGTCAGCGTAATGTACAGAATACCGGGGAGGCTGACGCTTCCAAGCCGTAACGAACAGCAACTTTTGTCGATCGCGGCTATTACGGCTAAGGCTGAGTTTACTCTGTTGGCGACACCACTCTTAACCGATTATGTTTATATGCAGGGCGAGCTTCTTAATGACAGCAATACGATCCTGCTGCCCGGGCCTGCGTCGTCTTATCGGGACGATGAGTTTGTGGGCAAAACTCAGATGCGTCTTGTAACTATCGGCCAGAAGTTCACTGCCGGTTTCGGTGTGGATTCTCAGGTTCAGGTTACGCGCGAATTCAAGGACAAGAAAACGGAGACGCTTTGGGGCAATCGAGTTGACGAGCAAAAGTACAAGATCGAAATAAGCAACTACAAGACAACGCCGGTTAAACTTCGTCTGCTTGAGAGACTGCCTTACACGGAGAATCCTAATATTGAGATACTGCTGACGAATACTTCGCATTCTCTCAGCACGGACAAAGAATACACCAAGACCCAGAAAGACAAGGGTATCCTGCGCTGGGATATTGTTCTGAGTCCGTCAACAAGCGGCGACAAGACTACCGTTGTGGAGTACTCTTACACTATGAAATATGACAACGACATGCGGGTGACACCAATCGACACGCCGAACGGCCAGTAACATCTTCGATCCGGTCAGGCTATTGATCCCCCTCTTATTCGTAGGAGGGGGATTTCTTTTGCGCCGGACTTGCTCAATATCTATACTGCTGTTATAATTGGAAGTGAGTTGATCCCTGCGTTGGCGATTCGGGCTGCAGCAGGGTATGTCTTTAATGTAACAGTCTTTTTTCGGGACGTCAAAATGGATATGATGAGCAAAGAGATAAACGAGTGGGATCTTGCCAGTACGAATCTTCATCGCATTTCGCAGCGTAAATATGAAGTGGCGGTTATTCCGACGAGCGCTACGGAAGCACATAACCGGCATCTGCCAGAGGGACAGGATTATTACCATGCTTCTTATGTTGCGCGTAAGAGTTGTGAGATGGCGTGGCCAAAATGTGAATCCGTAATCTGTTTGCCCGCCCTGCCGTTTGGTGTTGACTGCAACCAGATGGCGTTTCCGATGGCGATACATCTTTCTCAGCAGACGCTGGACACGATGGTGCGTGAGATCATTGTGTCGCTTCGCGGGCACGGAATACAGAAGATCGTTATTTTGAACGGGCACGGGGGTAATAATTTCGGGCCGCTGATCCGCCAGATACAGAGCGATATGGATGTGCATGTCTTTCTTTGCGACTGGTGGAAGGTCGGGATGGATAAATATAACGAGATATTTACCAGGCCGGACGACCATGCGGGCCAGATGGAAACATCGATAGCGATGGCACTTTTTCCGGAACTGATCGAGCCGGGAGTGGCAGGTGAAGGCAAAGCAAAGCCGTTTAGATTTGAGGCACTTAGGGAAGGGTGGCTCAAAACGAGCAGGGACTTTGCAAAGCTGAACGATCATTGCGGCGTTGGCAACCCGGAAGGGGCAACGGCGGAGATGGGCGTAAAGTATCTGGACCTTGTGTGCGAAAGGGTCAGCGAGTTCCTTGTTGAACTGGCAAATACACCGGTGGATGAGGCGTTTCCGCACTGCCAATAATCATGCAGTTATTTTCCTGGTATGTATTCGGCCCATGCGTTTTTCCCTGCGGTTACTGTCTGCCAGTGTGTATACAGCATTTGGACGCTTGAGGGCTTTGCGGTGATGTTCATTTTTGACGACCTTTGCCATCGGAGAATCGCAAATTTGGCAAACTGAAAATCGTCATCAATTACCGCAACGGGCGAGTTCTCTTTTGGGTCCTTTTGCAGGTCGTATCTGAACATTTTTTCCATCGCGGGCCAGTAGACTATCTTTTCATTTCCCTGTACATATCCCATTGGGCTGCCCGGATACCATGATGAGAAATAATGCCTGCGTTCTTCAGACTGAGCGGAGAGCATGTCTGCTCCGTCGAAGCCGGCCTGAGAAATATCGTAACCCATCAGGGCAAGAAGTGTCGGTGCGACGTCAACCTGCGAACAGGTGAGATCGACACAGTTTCGTCCGGTGAGTTTATCGCCGTAAGATAGTACCCATGGAACGCGGATAACTTCGTCGTATGGAACCCATCGGCCATTATTGGATTGTCCGCGAAAGCTCGTGCCGTGGTCGCCCAGAACGCAGACAATTGTATTGTCTGAAAAGTTTTCCTGGTCGAGTTTATCACATATCCGGCCGACAAAATAATCGGTATAACGAACCGTCTGGAGATACCTCTGATAATCATCCTGAGCTGGTTTGGCAAATGAGGGCGGGACCTCGAACGGATCGTGGGCGACAGTGCTCATAAAGACAAGCATAAAGGGCGCATCGTCGCTCATTGCCCATTGAAAGGCTGGAGTTATCGCTTTGCAGTCATCGCCAGACATATAGCCGAGGTTCGCAGAGGGGTCCTCCAGATTTTCCCTGAACCATGCCCAATTAAAACCGAGGTTATTGAACAGGCCCGGGCCGCACTCAAAGCTGCCCTTTGACATCTCAAAGAATGCACTTTTGTAACCGCTTCGGGCAAGAATGGTGGCAAGGGACTCGTAAGGCTTTTCGACGGGTATAGCTTCGACGTAATCGCCTTCGATAACGGAGGTTGTTCCGGTAAGCGTCGACCACAATGCTTTAGTTGTGTGCGAGACCGGAGCTATCGTACGTTTGAACTGGACACCCTTTTTTGCGAGGCGTGACAGATTTGGAGTCGTATCCGGGCCGTCATCGGCAAGCGATGTCGCAGCATAGGATACGCTTTCAAGCATGATTATTACTACATTTGGCCTTGCATCTGTTGTGCTGTCCGGGGCAGTTATAGTTCGCTGACCGGCTATGGGAATATTGCGAGTAAAGACGCCTTCAGGTTGGCGGATATCCGAGACCGTCGAGCAAAGTGCCTGCCAGTGACTGCTGTAGCCGAGAACTTCGCCTGTAAAACCAATATCGGTATTGGCTTTTAGGATTGGGCTTACAAACATGAGTACAAACGCAGCGCCAACCATAAGTATTACGCGTCGCATGTGATAAATTCGGTCAACGATGATCCTGCCCGGATTGAGCATCGACCAGCCGCAGCCAGCAATGATCGCAACAAGCATTAGCAGCAGCACGACAAATCTCCCCAGGTTAGCAAAGAGGTGTGCCAAAACGAGAGGCCAAATCTCTCGCGGATCGCGGAAAAGCACTTTTAATACACCGGGCTGTATCTGAACGCCGCTGCGAATCAGCCAGCCGGTATTGAGAATTGACCAGAAAAACACAATAAGACCTATTGCAAGGGCAAAACGGGCAGTGGTTTTGGAAGGATTTATCGCATAGAGAAAATTTATTATTAATGTGGTCAGGGTAAAGAAAACCAGATCGGGAAAAATAACATGAGCAAATGGAGCGGTAACTTCAGATGGTGACTGACGGTAAATAATGAATATCTTGCCGAATAGAGTACAGGCCAAGCCAATGAAAAGCGCGATACGCTCAAGACGCTGCTGCATGAGCCATGTCCAAAGCGGACGGAGAGCCTCAATAGCTTTGCTGTTCTTAGAAGTCCGCAACCTAGCTGTTAAGTAAGACACTAATCGCATTAGCACACTGCCCTAAATATTTTAAGTAGTAAAATAAGTTATCGGATTGATACACACTATATATATTTAACCAGAATTAGCCACAAATGTTCAACAAATATTCGTCAGTATTTAATTTTTAACTAATAGTTGCCTCTCGGCAGGCAGTTTACTATAATACTATCTTGCTATCCAGGATAATTTGCAGGTTAAATGCACAACATGAAAACAAGAAAAACGATATGATAGGGTACTTAAATGTCTACAAAGGCTGATCTTGCCGATCTTGTACTTAAAAAGCACTTTACGGCGATAGAAAATACATTTCGCAAGCATTTCAAGATGAACATTGAGACGACTGACATAGAGGGCAATGACGTCAGGAGTCTGTGCTCTGCTCATTGCCATCAACAGTTCTGTAAAATCATCAAATCCTCCCGTGCCGGTGCCAATCGCTGTGTTCAGGACAGGCAAAGAAGTCTTGCGATGGCATTTCAGACAGGCCAACCTTATATTTCGATCTGCCATGCCGGGCTGATGATAGTATGCGTGCCGATAATGGACCATGAGAATCCTCTTGGGGGCATATTTTTCGGCAAATGTCAGACCGAACCTGTGTCGGCAATAACCGAAGCTGACATCGGCAAACGGATCCTTGGTTTAAAATTCGACCAGGAGCAACTGCATGATGCAGTTAAAAAACTCCCTGTAATTTCATCTTTGCAGGTGCATGAGGCGGCAGAGTTTCTCTTTATTTTGTTATATGAAACAACAAAACTTGATCCCCAGGTCATTAGATGGCAGCGTATGAAAACAAGACAGCAAGCGGACATCAGCAGCCATATACAGCAAAAAAAGATGTCCGGTGCCCAAAAACAATACCCTTATCACGCTGAACAGCAGTTGATCGGAAAGGTTAAGATCGGCGACCGAACCGGAGCAAAAGAGATCCTAAACTCTCTGCTTGGTGATATTATGTTTCAAAATCCCGGCGATCACAACGTATTGAAAGCAAGGCTGGTAGAGCTGCTTTCGGTGCTAAGCCGCTCGGCGGTAGAAAGCGGGGTCGACATCAACACACTGCTTCAGAAAAACCTCAACTATATTAACACAGTTATTAATATTGATACACAGGAAGACCTTTGCGGATGGATAAGCAGAGCATTGAACGACTTTATCGACTGCGTATACGAACATCAGGACTCACAGAAAATTACCCGGATAAAGCCTGCGATGGCTTTTATCGAAGAACACTATGACCAGCAGTTGAGTTTGGCAGATATTGCAAAAGCGGCACATCTTAGCGTATCACGTATCGCTCATCTGTTCAAAGATGAAATGGGTATAACGATCGTTGACTATATCACAAATATCCGTATAAATCATGCTAAACAACTGCTTCTGGCGACAGATAAGAACTGCACGCAGGTATGCTTTTCGGTCGGGTATAACAACCAGAGCTATTTTACACGGACGTTCAAGGACCTGGTTGGGATGACACCCAGACAGTTCAGGAAGTACAACCAGCGAAAAAAGCCGATCAAGTCCCCACTTTAAGCGCACATATATTACTCAACTGTTGACAGCAGCGACATTTATCACTAGTATTACGCGAATTGCCTGGCGCGTACCCATTTTGATATAAATATAACAAAAAGATACGGAAAATTGTAATTTGACGACACGATCAATCGCAATATTAGGTTCTACCGGTTCTATCGGTACCAATTCGCTTCGGGTGATCGATGCGCTTGGAGACGGGTACAAGGTTAGAGCCTTATCCGCAAACAGCAGTGTTGAACTTCTTGCAGAGCAGACGAAAAAGTATCGGCCTGATGTGGTTGCCATTACCAACGCCGACAAGGCTGAAGAATTCAGGAGTCTTGCGACGGGTTTTACCGGAACGCTCCTGACAGGGCCAGAAAGCCTTGTAGAGATAGCAAAACTTGAATGTGTCGATACTATTATCACAGCAATCGTCGGGGCGGCGGGGCTGCCTGCGGTTCTGGAAGCTGCCAGAGAAGGTAAAACACTTGCTATCGCGAATAAAGAGCCGCTTGTCATCGCCGGGCAGTTACTCATGGAAACTGCACGAAAGAACAACGCAACCATTTTGCCGGTTGACAGCGAGCACTCAGCGATATTCCAGTCGCTTCAGGCCGGTCGCAACGATGAAGTTAATAAACTGATCCTTACCGCATCCGGCGGGCCGTTCCGCAACGCAACAGCCGAACAAATACAAAATGCCTCACTTGAAGAGGCTTTGGCACATCCAACGTGGTCGATGGGGCCAAAAATCACGGTCGATTCAGCTACGATGATGAACAAGGCTCTTGAGGTTATCGAAGCGGCGTGGCTTTTTGATGTGCCTGTGGACAAAATAGAGGTAGTGATACACCCTGAATCAATCGTCCATTCGCTGGTTGAATTTATCGACGGATCGGTGATCGCGCAGCTTGGAACGCCTGATATGTGCATGCCGATACAATACGCGCTTACATTTCCACGGCGTGTAAAGGGGATCGCAAGCCACCTGAAACTGGACGAACTGGGCAAACTGACATTTGAAAAGCCTGATATGGATGTGTTTCAGGCATTAAAACTCGGTTACAAAGTTGCCAAACTGGGCGGATCGGCTCCAGTGGTGTTTAACGCTGCCAATGAGGCCGCTGTGGAAGAATTTTTAAAAGGTTCAATAAAATTCGCAAGGATTGTCGAACTTATAGCCTATTGTGTCGATACACATACAGTAAACCCTTGTCATTCACTGGATGAATTGCTTCAGGCAGATGCCTGGGCAAGGGAAACGGTTAATAAACGAATCGCGGAATAATTCCGTCCTATAATTACCTTTAAAGGGAAGCTACACGAGGTTAATCTATGTCCAAAAAAGAGAGCAGTTTCAGCAAACTAATCAGGTTGGTAATCCTTCTGTTTTTTGCTGGTCTTATAATAAAAATGATAATAACCAATACAGCGGCATTTCTGAGCATACTGGTCGTTCTGCTTGGTTTTGGCGCGGTAATAATGATCCACGAATTCGGTCATTTCATTGTCGCAAAACTTGGCGGCATCAAGATTGAGGCCTTTTCGATCGGTTTTCCTCCGACTTTTCTAGGCATTCAAAAAACAGCGGAAGGACTTCGCTTTCGTATATTGCCAAGAACTATTGTTGTCGAAGATGAGGAAAGCGACGAAGATAAGAAAAGCGAACCGGTAATAATAGATGACGCTCTTATTCAGCACACCATCAAAATAGACAACTGCAAACCAAACGAAACAGAATACCGCATCGGGATGATCCCGTTCGGCGGATTTGTCAAGATGCTCGGCCAGGAAGATGCAGGTTCTGTCGAAGAATCAAAGGATCCGAGATCATTCGCAAATAAGTCCGCATCGATAAAGATCGCTGTTGTTGCTGCTGGTGTAACGTTTAACGCAATCAGTGCGATATTAATTTTCATGGCTGTGTATATGATTGGTATCGACGTAGTGCCTGCGGTAATCGGTGACGTAGCACCGAATTCACCAGCGTATGTCGCCGGTATCCGGCCTGGTGACCGTGTGCTTGACATCGAAGGTGAAACCTTTCTCGACTTCATGTCCATTGCTGCAGCTGCCGCGCTGACTGATGAAGGCGAACCTGTCCATCTGACCGTTGAACACTATGACGGCACTGTTGAAGATATCGAAGTTGTATCGGCATTTGGAGCTATGAGCGGAATGCCCATTAGAGGCATGGGTGTTTCAAAGGCCAACACACTCAATGTTCCCGAGGCTGACAAACTATCAAAAGAGGAGATTGAAAAGTTAACAAAAAATGGGCTTAGTCCCGGGGATAAAATAGTCTCTGCCGCTGGCAATGAAATCACTCAGGGCTGGCAGCTTGACAGGGAAATTTACAATGCCCTGGCTCCTTCGATCACTCTCGGTGTGGAAAGAAATAACGAGTCAGAAATGATTCAGATCGATAGAAAACTGACAATCAACACAGGAACCGGCAACTTCACGAACGAACTCGATCTGACGAATATTTATACTATGGTGCCCCGACTTAAGGTCAACGGCGTTGTTTACAACAAGGAACCTGAAACCTGGCAAGAACATGTCCTTGCCTTTTGGAGCGAGAAGATACTGCGTCACAAAAAATCGACAGACCCGCAGTTAAAAAAAGGTGATATTATCACAGCAGTCGGCGGTAAGCAGGTTCCAACTTATGCTGAAGTTCGACAGATCACCACCGAATACAAAGATAAAGAGCTACCGATAACAGTCACCCGCACCGATAAGGACGGGGTAGAGAGCCAGATCGAAACGACGGTTATACCACATGCCTTACCCAGCCGTTCCGATGAAGAGCGTGTTACGATAGGTATCAGTATCGTCCTTGATATTGACAACCCGATAGTCGCGTCAACGATAGAGAGCCAGAATGGTATGAAGGCGTTAGAGATACCAAGGGGCGCCAGGATAACGGCAGTCAACGGCCAGGAGGTATCAACTTTTTGGGAAGTTATCGCAAAGCTGCGAGCCAATACCGGAAAGGAAGCCACTGTTAACTATGCTACCGAATCCGGCAGTGACGAAATAAGATTCACCGTATCAGAGGCTGATCTAAACGCCAGAACCATCCCCGCTGAAGGTATTCCGGTTGAGACGTTAAAGGAACTGAGCAAGACAGAGTCGCCAGTCAAAGCTATTAAGATGGGCGTCAAGAAGGTCAGGATGTTCATAGGCCAATCGCTTACAACACTGCGGGGACTGTTCACCGGTACGATAAGTCCGAAGGCGTTGTCCGGTCCGCTTGGTATAGTTTCAGCGAGTTACTCGATCGTCCAGGATTCTTTTATTGATTTTGTTTACTTCATGGCAATAATCAGTTCGATATTGGCAGTGATGAACCTTTTGCCGCTGCCTATCGTTGACGGCGGTGTTATAATTCTTATCCTTATCGAGAAGATCAAAGGCTCGCCGGTAAGCGTTAAGGTACAGGAGGTTATCGCATACGCGGGACTTCTGTTCATCGGTCTATTGTTCGCGTGGCTGCTGTTCAACGACTTCCTGAACATGCTGTTTTTGTAAGAACGTATAAGAATACAGGCTTTTTCAATGACGATAAGCGTTGTTATACCAGCCTATAATGTTGGCGAATATATCGGGCGGGCTATCGACAGTGTGCTTGGTCAGACGCTGCCTGCTGATGAGGTTGTCGTAGTCGATGACG
>DAOWHR010000002.1 GCA_030641315.1 Anaerohalosphaeraceae bacterium
AATGATCGAAGCAGGAGCAAAACCTTCGCAGATACACAAAGAGATATATCAAAACTATTCACCTGCCCGCATGGACCTGCAAACGCGAATGCTCAACACCTTGACCCTTGAAATGGACGACAGGGTTGCGATTCAGCACATCCTGCAATCGGACTTTGCGGATTCCGGTGCGGCGATGACCGATACGGAGGACCTCATCGATCTGTGTCAGCGGATAGGATCGGTAATTGTCGCCGTCCTTCTGACGGAACTGCCCGACGGCAGGATCAAGGCCTCGCTTCGCAGCAGATCAAATGTGGATGTTCGCCGGATTGCACAGAAATACAACGGCGGCGGACACACAATGGCATCGGGCTGCATTCTCGATCTGCCCTTGGATCAGGCCAGACAACGCATTCTTGCAGACATTGCCGAACAGCTTAACGATTAAAATATACCAGAGCAGTCAGCAGCAACCGTCATCGCAATCGCAAACGGGTTCTTCTCCGGTAAGCATGCCCTTTATTATCCCCGATGCGCATCCAACACCGGAACGGACCGATATTGCCTCAGCAGGGCAGTTGTTGGCACAAGCACCGCACTCCATGCAGCCGTCTCTGTCGATTATTTGAGCTTTGCTTCCATTCATTGCGAAAACTCGATGTGGACATACAGTGACGCACATTTGACATCCAACGCATTTCTCCGGGTCAAGTTCAAGCGTGACTACATTATCAAGATATCGCAGTTTTCTCATATTCAATCTTTCGTTATACCCACATAAACAGACTTACGGCCCACAGAAAGATGCCCAGGACCGCTGCGCATATCTGAATCGGCAAAGCGATCTTCGTTTCACGCAACACTCCTGACAGAGAAGTATACGTGCTCGTTCCGGTAGAGTTCATCATCATGTAGCTGGTTACTACCGGTATCATCAAAGCCCAGCTTATTGTCCATGCCCAGTTTCCGGATCGAAGAAGATATCCACTCATGACCGCCGTAAGAACAATACCCAGCACAGCGCCTTTAAATGAAAACGCACGTCCGGGCAGCCACGGCAGGGTGATAGACCCCAATGCTCCTCCGGTAATGTAAGCGGCAAGAAACAGGCCCGCGCTGGGAAATCCCACTAAAAATAATCGATCAAATTCAAAACCGCTCTTGCAAAAACCTGAGAGCAGAATGAATAATAATGCTATCAATGCCGCTTTTCGCCATAGCATCATCAGTTCCATCGGTATCAGCACTATCCGGTCATGCAGATCAAATCGAACCTGACGCATACGGCTGGTGGTTCGTAGTCCACTGTCAAAAAAATCTGGAAGGTCAGCTGCATAAATCGGTCCATAGACAACTTTAAAGCCGCACTTCGAACGAACTTTATGAGCACTTATGCCAGGGGCTCCGAGCTGAGGGACGATTATCCTGTTATGATTTACAATCTTATCAAGTCGGCATTGCTGAATTTGCCTTACCAGCTCATCTGTTCCGAACACCCCTTTGCCCGCGGCGCACCAGACATTAATACCTTTCGTATCCAGCACCAGTATCCACAAGTTTCTGCTGGTAAGTTCCTTGCGCAATGCGTCAAAGCTCATCTTGTAATTTGCGCTTGCAAGAACCGGGGAATTCTCAGTAGGGTTGCCAGTTGCGTACAATCCGGGCTTGACCATAAACTCCATCCGCCCAAAACCCCACCTTGCCTTCCAACTGCCCCACACATCAGACTGTTTAAGACTGCACGGAACAGACAAACACTCGGTTCCATTAATAGTAATGGGACAGGCTCCAGCTATTTGTTTGAAATTGGTTTCTGTCATTACAGGCTCACAAAGAACAATCTTATCAAATCTACTCTAATCATTAGATGAGCAACAAACAAGCATAAAAAAAGGATGTCGACCTGAGATCGACATCCTTTGTAATAACAACGTAATAACAACTGCTAGTGGCAAATACTATCCAAGCACCTCATCAAGACAGGCTTTCAGTGCATTACAAACCATCTGAGCATCTTCCTGTGACAGATTGTTATGGAACGGAAGCGCGATCGTGCTTTTGCACACGCTGTCCGTGATCGGATAGTCGCCTTGCTTATAGCCATACTCTTCAACCATGAAAGGCTGCAAATATACAGGCGGGAAGTAATTGCTTACCTGCATACCCCTGGCGATCATCTTTTCCAGTATAGTGTTTCGCTGCTCGCCGGTTACGTTCTGGTCAGCGATTCTTACAACAAACACAAACCAGCTCATTATGGTGTTCTGGGGTTCCTGGGGCACTATCAGCCTTGGCTCATCGGCAAGCAACTCCTGATACATCTTTGCGACCCCGCTACGTTTGACGACAAACTCATCGATCCGTCCGAGTTGTACGATGCCAAGCGCACAGTTTATATCGCTAAGTCGGTAATTGTAACCCAGTCTGTCGTGAGCCAGCCAGCCTGCGCCTTTTCCACGGCCCTGATTCCTGAGCGAATAACACATGTCGGCGAGATCGTCGTCGTCGGTCAGGATCATTCCGCCT
>DAOWHR010000312.1 GCA_030641315.1 Anaerohalosphaeraceae bacterium
CACTATCAGTGTACGAGACTGCTGGAAGAGGGCATGGAGAATGTCTGGGCAAGGCACAAGAAGATGGCTGACTATGTTCGCGGCTGGGCAAAGGAAAACTTCGCACTGTTTGCGCCTGACTTTGCGAATTCGAGGAAGTCAAAGTAGTACCCTCTTGCAGGAACGGTCTTTGCTTTTTCCATCGCGCGGTCACTAACAGCGAATACAGCCAGTCCAGGCGGAATCGCGAAAGCCTTCTGCACCGAAGCGAACACAACGTCCCAGCCAAGCTTATCGAAGTGCAGAGGCAAACCAACCATGCCGCTAACCGCATCGACAAATACCAGCACGTCCGGGTATTTTTCCTTGAGCATTTCGCTTATTTCATATACCGGGTTCGTTAGTCCCGTACTTGTCTCGTTGTGCACGATCGTAACTGCCGCGTAGTTGCCTGTAGCAAGTTTAGCGTCGACCATTTCAGGAGTTATCGCCTGGCCCCAATCGACCTTCAGCTCATCGGCCTCTCTGCCGCATGCTCTGGTTACCGTCGCGAACTTGTCGCTGAACGCACCGCACATTGTGCAAAGTATCTTTTCATCCAGCTGGACGCAGTTGCGGATGCAGCCTTCCCAAACACCAGACGCTGACGAGGTGCTAAGGAACACGCTCTGGTCGGTGTAAAGGATCTTCTTGAGCATTTCAACTGTCTCGCCGTGAAGCTGGGTATACTCTTTGCCCCTGTGCCCCAGCGTTGTCCGTGAAAGCTGTTCAAGTACTTCCGGCAGAACATTTACCGGCCCGGGAATGAATAATCTCGGAGGGTTTTTCCAATCTGTCATTTTTAAACTCCTGTCATTTTTTGTTTGGTTAGTTTTATAGTTTGTTAATTACCAAACCCGTAAATATCTTCGGGTGGAAGAAGGTTGATTTCTGGGGCATTTTTTCACCCGCTGCCGCGATCGCGTTTACCTGTCCGATACGAGTTGAATTCATAAAGAACACAACCTGGCTCTTCTGCGAGTCAACACTTGCGATAGACCTGTCGATTGCGTCGCCGATATCTTTGATATACTTGAGGTTGCTCTGGCTTGCAAGCGCCGCATCGCCGATCCCGAGTACGCCGTCAATTATCAGGCTGTGCAGTACATTGACATCCAGCTTTTTCGCAGCATCGCTCATCTCAAATGCGTCCATCGATGCAAAGTCTTTCAGCGTTACGGTATAGAAGGAACCGTTTGCCGCATAAATGCCCAGTGCGGCTCTTTCACCACCGAAGCCCTGGTCCATCTTCGCAAACATCTGCTTCTTAGCCGATTCCTTTGACGCATCGTCCGTAAACTTATACTCGCAAACTTCAAACTGGTCATTAAGCTTTTCGATAAGAGTGTTGATCTCGAAGTTTTCAAGATTTGATACAAGCCTGTGCGTCGGCAGAATTACAAGTCCTTCGTTGTGCATATTCACAAATGTCATCATTCTGTGCTGTGCCGCGGGATTTTGTGTTTCGCGGTAGTAGTTCAGTGCTGTTTCATAACGGTGATGACCGTCGGCGATCACAGCGGCTTTGTCAGCCATCATTGAGGTGATAGCGGCGATGTCAGCAGGATCAGTAATTGCATACAGGCAATGGTGAACATCTGATTCATCGGTAAAATCTAAAAGAGGAGCATTAGCTGATACCTTTTCGATAATTGCGTCCGCGATCTTTTGCGGATCGTCGAACAGCATGAATATCTGACCGAACTGTGCGCCGGTCGCCCGCATGAGATTTAGCCTGTCAGCCTTGGGGCCATCGAGGGTTTTTTCGTGTGCTTTTACGCCTTTGCCAAAATCTTCAACTTTGCCAAGCGCGACAAATCCGCTCCGGCAGCAATCCTTGGCATTGACCTGGAAATTCTGTACATAAGCGTAGATCGATTCGTTTTCGTCCTGGATCAGCGACTGTGACTCATAGCAGCTGTCGAGAAACTGTGCGGCACGAGTGTACTGATTATTGTCCGAGGTATCTTCGGTAGTCGTCTTGCCTTTTATGACCCTTACGACATTGTAATCGCTTTTTTCGTATAGCTGCTGCTGCATTTCGGGATCGATAACATCGTACGGCGGAGCAATACATGCCCCTGTATCGCCGACAACACCCGGGTTGAAACGCATAGCCTTGAAGGCTTTGATCTCCATAACTGTTCTCCGGAAAACTGAAGTAAGTACATTAGATTACATTGTTCCAATGCGGACCACCCGCATAACGCTGCCCATGATCACAGCGGCAAATAGGCATGAATAATATGGTAATACTAAGCATTTTTCAAAGGAAATAATTATAATTTGCATTTTTGAAGAATAATCCCCCCTCCAAACCACCGGAGCTTGTTGCCCAAATAGCATCCAACATCTTTTTGAAGTCGCAGGCCAACAAACAACAGCCCGAAGCGCGAGCGCAGGGACAAATGATCATACAATTTTGAAACAATGTAATTGGACAGCACCCCAGTAAGGGAGGGCGAAAATTCTTTTTGCCGAAAAAACCCACAAACTTCACTCGGCTAAAATCTAACCGGATTTCTTATCACCTTCAGTTTTTTTTCAATCTTTCTGTCACCCATGGTTATTTCTGGCACCTATACATTTGAAACCGTATAATAATCAGTTCCAGGAGAAACAAAAATGTCAACTCAAACAACCAGTGATACAGAACTCATTAAAGCCGCTCTGCAGGGCCGCCATGACGCTTTCGCACGTCTCATCGACAAGTACAGATCATTGGTCTGTGCCATAACCTACAGCGCCACAACCGACCTCGACACAAGCGACGACCTCGCCCAGAAGGCCTTTATCACCGCATGGAAGGATCTGTCACAGCTAAAAGATCTGACAAAGTTTCGCCCCTGGCTGTGTACCGTCACACGTAACATCATCAGCAGTTCATTCAGGAAACAAGGGCGTGACCCCATCAGCCATGCTGCCCATCTGGACAACATACCTGAAAGCGTCGCACCGGACTGCCAGCCGGATCGCAATTTAATAAGTGCCGAAGAACGCGCTCTCGTTGCAAACGCAATGCAAAATATACCGGAAAACTACCGTGAACCGCTCGTGCTGTTCTATTGGCAGAACCAATCCATCAAGCAGGTAGCCCTGCAGCTCGAACTAACTGACGAAACCGTTAAGCAACGGCTCCATCGGGGACGCAAGCTGCTCAAGGAACAGGTAACGACCGTCGTCGAAAGAACCCTCACCAGGGCTGCACCGGGAAAGGCCTTCACCACCTCGGTCATCGTCGCTATCTCTGCTATGGCGGTTACACATTCCGCACAGGCAGCAACCACAGCAACCGCCGCAAAGACCTCGGCACTGTCAATCACCTCAAGTACCATCGCGACAAAAATAATCGCAACAGCCGCAGCGATTGCATTAGCAATCGGAATTGTCGCAACATATAAAACAGTCACTGCCGACAGCAACTCACCGCAGCTTACTGCTAATCAACAGCCCCGGACCGAAACATCACCAATTGCCCCTACTCCCGAACCAGGTATTGAAACTAAAACGCTCAGCGACTCTTCTAAAGCTGCTGCCCCATCGACTGAAACCGGCTCGGCCAATATAGCCGCCTCTCCTGACACTCAGCAATCTGCCCCGCCAGAGGTACCGGCAAACCAGACGGCCGCTGTCGATCCAACAGACAAAGATCCCGATCCGTTCATGGGCTTGACAGGCATAGTCATCGACAAAACAACATCCAAACCTGTTGCAAATGCCCAAGTATACATGAGAACCCCCAAGGGCAAAATAACTGTCAAGACAGACCCAGCCGGCAAATTCAAAGTGACCATGAACGTCGCTGGCATCAAGGGCATTCCCGATAAGTTTGAGCATCGCATCAGCATCATCGCCAAAAACTACACAACCCGGCAGGTATCGATACACCTGACAAAGAACGAGGTCGGCGATGGCGGCAAAATTGAACTGACTCCGGGAACAAAAGTCGCAGGCACAGTATTCGACCAGAACAACGAACCCATAATAGGTGCCCAGGTCGCAACCTTCCAGTTCACAAACCACCCCGTGACTACCGACGCTGACGGCAAGTTCATAATCGACGGTCTGGACCCCGGCTGGGCAGCCTATTCGCTCCACGCAGAGCACCCCGAATATCCATCGGCCACGGTAAGATTCTCTCCCGTAAAGGCGGGCGAAACACTTTATACTGACATCGTAATGACAAAGGGCATAACCGTCCACGGCCAACTGACCAACTCCAACGGCGATCCCGTCTCAGGAGTCTCCGTAGGCAACACAACCTCACGATGCATGTGGAACCTCATCGAAGACAAAACAGATGTACAGGGCAAATACACACTTAAAAACGTACCGCCGGGCGAGTTTGTTATCTGGGCGATCAACAACAAATACGCGCCATACGTCGAAAACTTAACACTCGACAGCGATTTAAAAGAAAAACAGATTGACATACAACTGCTCGACCCAAACCCGCTTCATGGTAAAGTTGTAGACAGCATGGACAACCCGGTCCCTGACGTATTTGCCAGTATTCGTGAATACAAGGGAGTATCAAATCTCAGCAATCATCGTGTTAAGACAGATTCGCAGGGCCTCTTTACCATACCGAACGCCCCTGCCGAAGGTAAACTAATACTCGAACTGTTTGCCAAGCATGTCCCCAACACCAATCCTGAACTCGAAATGGGCCAGGAACTCTACACCATCACAGTAGATCGCGCAGGCAAGATATACGGCAAAGTCATCGCAGAAAAAACGCAGTTGCCCATTGAACACTTCATGGTCAAGATGACCTTTACCAAAGTCGGCATATCCAAAGGCGGATACGCCGCAACATGGAACCGTCAGGGACACACCTTCAACTCGAAGCAGGGCCACTTCGACACCGGCACTGAAAACATCGCTATCGGCTCTGATTATCTGATGACCGTATACGCAGACGGATTCGAACCCTTAATGATCGACCCAGTCACTGTTCAGCCTGCCTCGGGCACTCCCGAACGTACAGTATTCGGCCTCATCCCGGCAACACTCATCAAAGGAACCGTCACCGATACCCAGAGCAACCCGATCCCGCAGGCAAGGGTGCGGTGGGTTACGAGTAATGACGACAGACACTGGGACGACCGTGACACCGCAATCACCGATGCCAAGGGTAAATTTACCATCACAAATATGGAAAATATCGCCCGTGCCGTCTACGTCTCCGCAAAAACATACTCGCCTGTTGTCTTTGCACCCGACGAACTGCCAAACAATGACGAAGGAAGCCTGGAATTCAAACTCGAAAAGGCACCGCAGGTCTTCGGTATCGTTACGGACAAAGACGGCAAACCTGTCGTAGGGGCAGACATCAGAACCTATTCACAGTTAAACAGTAAGCTAGCAAACGTAGGCTCACTGCCTCGTCCCCAGACAACCACCAACGTTGATGGATTCTATGAACTGTTCGACCTGCCAACTGGCGAAACAACCATTATTGTTAGCTGGCCAAATGATATGAGTTCCAACTTGACCCAAAAAGAGATCACACTAAAAGCAGGTCAGGAACTGGAACTGAACCTGAGTCCCGACCTTCGCCTGACTATCTCAGGAGCAATTCCCGCTCAGGTCAGGCACTCAGACAACATAAAGATAACAGCTTACTATTATAATCCTGACTGGATCCCCGGACGCAACTGGGATTATCTCAGTTATCCCGTCAAATCTGAAATCAACACTGACGGAACATTCTCTTGCAGCAACCTAAAACCGGGAACATATTACCTATCTCTAAGAACCGATGACCGTCAGCAGGACATTACGGACATATTCGAGCTTACCGCCGATGAAACAATCAACAACCTGACTTTCAAACCGACAGCCTCTGCTCTTAACATCCGTGCCATCGACGCGGTCACGGGCAAAGCTATCCCTTACGTGAATTTCGATTTGCATAATGACCTTGAATTCCAGTTCTATTCCAAAAAACTTACATCACCCCAGAGCAGAGCTATGAACACCGGCCCTGAAGCGGAAGCAACTTTCGACTCGCTGCCGGCAGGCAGTTACATGATAAAATCCTACGCGATAGGCTACCTGGAAGGCGAATCCGAATTCGTCGAATTATTCGACAGCGAAACACAAACCATAACGGTACAGCTGACACCCTGCTCAGCGGCACAGTTCAAACTGTCCGAAACATTGAGCGAAGATATTGAAACCGAAGCCTACATACTATGCACGATCACAAACAACACTACTGGCGAGATCATCCCCGGCAACATGGAAGAAAGCAAACACCACGTCCGCGTCATCACTGAAACCAATACGCACTGGAGCGCAACCGCTAAAAATCTCCCGGCAGGCACCTACACAATCGACTACTCACTATACGCTGTCAAAGACGGCCGATACTCCCACCACCTGCCGCCGATCCTGACCGGCTCAGAAACCGTACAACTAACAACGGGCCATACAAAAACTATCAAAATATCCACAGACTCTTCCCTCTAGTATATACTTCACTGCGCATAAAAAAAGCCCCCGCTTTTGCGGGGGCTTTCATGTGGTTTAATGTAAGCTGATTTCGTTTGTTACTTCTTTATTGGATGCTCTGCCGGTTGGCCGTTCTCCTGTTGTTTTTCACGCTGTATTGCCAGGAATATTTCTTTTCGATGTACCGATATCTCTCTTGGTGCATTTATCCCAAGCCTTACCTTGTCGCCTCTGACGTCAACGATGGTGATCTCGACATCGTCGCCGATCATGATCGATTCATCTTTTTGTCTGCTAAGCACCAACATTTTCGACTCCTTCTTTGTCCGGTCTTTTCGGTTGCCGATCCAATCGGCTAGTTTTGCCGGTTCATTATACGATACATTAGCAGCACCGGTTCAAAATATACTCACAAGCAGGCATTGTTTGGCCAGTACTGCGGTTACATAATGTTTTTCGGTTGTTTTGAAAGGTCAATACAGTGATTTTTCTCAATTATGCGCAGACTGATGGACCTATAATAAAACACGCCCATAACCCCCTGTTTTTAAAGCTCTTACAGAAACAGCAGTAGCAAAAAAGATTGAAAAAAACTGTCAAAACGACTAATTGTCATTTTTTTTATCTGCATTTTCGTTTTGACGGAATTTGACCGCTGCGATATTGCCCAAAACCGCACCGATAGCAGCAAATGTGACCATTTGGATGGGCAGAATAGAGCAGATGGCGCGTGGGAAAAAAGCGGCTGGCCAATTTTTTGCCATGTGTTCCAATACGCCGGGATTGGCGTAGAACTTCAATGAATAGAAACTAAGTACCGCCGCGGCGAAGACCACTGGGATATAGCTGACAGCGAGGAGGTACTCTACTGCGAAAGCTGCGATCGCGAAGCCGACGATGACTGCGAATGCGATCTGGCCTGTGTGAACCTGGCCGATGACGGTTCCAAGTTCAATATCGCGGTAACGGACATCCTGAGCGAGTATGCCGATGGTAAACTGTGCTATGACAGCAGCGGCTACAATGGCGATAGCTATGCTTAAGCCCTTGTTGAATTTAAACTTATGGAGTTTGGGTTGTGGGGAAAGTTGAAGCTGTTTGCCGGTGAGCTTCATCGCGACAATTACGCCTAGTAAGCCTGCAGCTATTATCAGAAGGAAATAGAAACCTTCCAGTTTCAGTGCTGAATATAGGTCCTGACGCTGGATTGCGGTGGAATTGAGGTTTATCAGCGAAAGCATGTCGCCGGATCGGAAAACGATGTATGCCAAGCCAGCTGGAGCTGCCAGCGGGGCCATCTCTGGGCCTGCCGGGTATGCAGCGAAGTAGGCAATGAAAGATGCGGCAAATGCCAGGGCCGCACAAATAGCGGTATCAGCGATGGTTATGCCGCCGTGATAGAAGGTTATGCCGGTCAGGGGGATTGGGTGCTTGAGCAGGGCTAAGCCTACAAAGCCGAGAATCGCAATGCCGATAGCGAGACTAAGACCGAATCGGATTCGGTCCATGAATGAGATGCCGACAAAACCGAGTGCGGCGGAGGCCAGGACTATTATAGCCAGCGTTTTAAGTATGATTTCCAAGGATATTTCCATTGAATTGCCTTTCTAATTTGTGCGTTAAACAGTATCAATAATGTTTGCGGATGACAAGGAAATTATGGAGTTATGGCCGGTTTTGTTTTTTGGTTGCCGGATAGATCGAATTGGCGGGTGTGTAAAAGTGCGGATTTTCGGGGGGCCATGGACACCTGGCGAGGCGGGACATGCTTTGGGACAAAGTGCGTTTTTGGGCTAAAAATACACTTTGTTAAGATGGGTAACTTCACTTTTTTGGGGTAAAATTGCCAACTATTGCACTGTTTTGGTCGAAAAGTGACTGATTTGATCGGAAAATGCGCGAAAATGTACTGGAGTTTGTCGATCTGTCAAGAGCAAGAATTCGATTTCTGGGGTTGCCCAGATTGCCTAGATTGACCACGATTATAACGATTAGGTAAAAACAAAACAGCATTACTCACCACGAAGGACACTAAGCTCACGAAGAAAAATGGGAGGGAATCGCCTTTGGCGATATTAGGGGTTTTCTTTTGCCACAGAGGGCGCAGAGGACTCAGAGATTTATTAGATTTAAGAGATGCTTAATTGAGGAATGCACTGAATTTCACGGAAAAAACTTTAAGGCAACTACGGATTTCGCGGATTTACGCGGATTATTTTTTAGGATTAAAGAGCAATAATTTACCACCATTCGACAGGCTCATGGCAGGCGGAAATGCGCCGAATTATGCGGAAGATTTTTTGTAAGGTATTTTTCTGGTATGGGATATTGATTGTTGTATAATGTTGGAAATGTTTGCGGATTTGCTTTTGCTGGTGAGGGAATGCTGAGGACATATTTATCACCACGAAGCAGACGAAGGTCGCGAATAAAAAACTACGCCACAGATGATTGATTTGGAATTTGGGATTTAAAAGCGGTGAGTTTTTTTTTGCCACAGAGGGCACCGAGGACACAGAGGAAAAAGATAAAAGTTTAGCCACAGATTTCACAGATTTTGCACAGATTAACACAGATTTTTTTTAAGTTTAAAACTATGATTAAGAGTTTTTTTCAGCCACAGATGAACACAAGATTCACACAGATAAATTACAA
>DAOWHR010000048.1 GCA_030641315.1 Anaerohalosphaeraceae bacterium
GTTCTTATCGGCTGATTTTGACGATGTTCAACAATAAAACGCGATATCCTTCGAGACGCCCTGTCCTCGCCGTATTTGTAGATCAGATCGGCAAGGCTCTTCTCATCGAAAGTGTTCACAATATCAGCTGCCGTAACTTTCAGCCTGCTGTCAAGCCGCATATCGAGCTTCATGTTTTCCTGAAAACTCAGCCCCTTCAAAGGGTCCTTAAGCTGGGCCGAACAAAAACCGAGATCAGCAAGTATCAGATCGACCTTACCGGGACAATGCTCGAGTAAAACCTCATCCAACCTGGAAAAATTAGATCGGATCAGCAATTGTCTGCATGAAAGATCGCTTAATGTCATTTGGGCCCTGGCAAGGCATTTTTCGTCAACATCCAAACCAAGCAATAACCCCTCAGGACCCAACTGCCTGCCGAACAATAAGCTGTGACCTCCATGTCCCAGCGTTGCATCGACCATTACCCCATCCCTGGCAAGCCGTATATGTTCGACTAATGTATCTGCGAGAACAGATATATGTTCGCTCGGCGAATTTTCGTCCCTGTTACTCACCGATCTGTTTCACCATCTTAACAAAATAAATAGCTTCCTCAACTCAAAGCCGAAACCATCTCATATCCAACAAGTTCTTCGACTGCCGGAGAAAATGAGATACCCGCGAAGATAGAATTTTTCCTCTTAAGCCTTTCAAGTCTCTCTGCCAGTATCGCTACAGAACACAGAGTTGTCTCATCCATCTTCCGTTCACCTGAGATCGTTGTCTGTACGATCTCGAAATCGCTGCATTCCATTGCGATCATTTTTCTTCTCCTTGCAATTCAAGTTCGCGAATTTGTTTTTGTAATATAGTATGCCTCGCCTGGGTCATATGCTGTTGGAATTGAGCCATGTTATTAGAGAGATACGTCTCCCAGTCATCCGTGTTCCACAGCTCAATATGATCCCTCGTTCCAACAAGTGTAAGATTCTGCCCAAGCTTCGCCCGTCTCCTGAACTTCTCCGGAAGCAGCAATCGACCCTGTCGGTCTAGCTCAACCTTGCTCGCAAGTCCGAAACCGATCCTCTCAAAGGCTACGGCTTCATTAGGGGCGTCCATCCCTGACGCACCAACAAGGACGATCTGCTGAAAGTATTTCTCAGGATAAAGACAATAAATTCCGTTGGGGCCAGGAGAAATAAAGAAACTGCTGCCGTGTTCTTCGACATCGATCTGACTGCGAAGTTTGTTCGAGATGAACAATCTGCCCTTGTCGTCGACAGTATGTTCGTATTCGCCTGTTAAATCTAAACTGGAAATCATCCCACTGGCCTTCCCTTATATGGGAAACTATACCACTTTGCCCCACTAAGTCAAACAGGAAAACCACTTTTTTCATAAAAAAATGCGTGTCACCCCAAACCGAAACCACCCCAAAAACCGAAGAACCACCACATATTGTGTCCCGCCCAACCCAGACCAGACATGTAGTACCCTTCCATCCTTCTCCACTTTTTCAAAAAAACCAGCCAAAAAAACAAAGTTCAAGCCGCCACCCGTCATTAAAACAATTTTCATAACACATTAGCCAAATGACGCTGTATCCAAAAATCTAACTCAAACAAAGTGATAGCAGCCGTCCCGACGAGAATGGGCCACCCCAAAAGCTCGTCGGAGTCGGCACCGCTGCGGTGCGTTTGCCGCAAAATCCAGCAAACTTAACTCGGCTATAATATAGTCAATTTTTTCACTGCTCTTATCCGCTCGTGATTAGCCGGGTGAGTTGAAGATTATACACCAAGCTCCTCCAGCTTCCGGCCCTGCTGTTTCGTCATCTCACCAAGCCTGGCCAACAGCCTTTCCGCGCCATTGATGTCATACTCACCTGCCTGCAAAAATTTCACACCGACCCGGTCGGCTTCAAACTCATTCTCCTGCGAGTACGCACTTTCCAGATATTTTATCCCAACCCTCTTGAGCCATCCACCCACCGCTCCTCGCCCGGGCACTGCGCGGGACACAACCGAGATCGCGGAATTACTCAATATCCGGTCCATCGCATGCCCCTTGAGAACATGCCCCATCTCGTGTCCAAGTATGAAAGCGACCTCCGACTCGTCCCAGTTACAAAGCTCAAGTATCCCCCTTGTAATGAAGATAAATCCCCCAGGCAGCGCAAATGCGTTCGCCCCATCCTGTTTGATAGCATAGAACCTGAAACTCCGCTCCTTCTTTGCGACACAGCGTTTGAGCTTGTCGCCAACCTTGCCCAGCAGTTCAGCCGTTCGCTCGTCGTCATCCATCTCGACCTGCACAGCCACCTCAAGCGCAAGGTCCTTGCCAACCTCATACTCCGCAGCGATAGTATCTGCCTCGGTCCCCGTCATGTTCTGCCACATCCACTTACCCTTGCGAACCTTAGGACCAACCTTCTTACCAAGATTATAAAATAATGAACACATAGACCCTTGCTGTAAAACAAACAAATCAAATCAAACACACGCAAATCCATAAAACAGCGTACGCGAAGCGTGCATCCATATTATTTAGCCCGGGGCCGCCGCCCCGGGTCGAACCGGCCAACGCACCGATACATTACAAACCTGACAAAC
>DAOWHR010000377.1 GCA_030641315.1 Anaerohalosphaeraceae bacterium
GAGACTGAACCTGAAGGCGAGATGGTACCCCCTGAACTTGCAGTAGCTTTAATGGTAAAGGGCGTCGCTACGGTCCAGGAAGAGATCGGACTGCGCGGTGCGATAACATCGACCTTCAACGTCAATCCCGACGCTGGGATAGCTATCGATGTTAACTTCGCATCCGACCACCCCGACACCGACAAGAAAAAATTAGGCGACCTCCAGCTTGGCAAAGGGCCAAACCTCCATCGCGGTGCAAACATAAATCCCGTCATGGAAAAGGCACTCGTACGAACAGCCAAAAAGCACAAGATCCCCTACCAGATAACAGCAACCCCGGGCGCAACAGGCACAGACGCAAACGCGATGCAGATATCAAGAGGCGGCGCGGCAGTCTCACTGATCAGCATCCCGAACAGATACATGCACACACCTGTAGAAATGATCTCACTGTCAGACCTGAAAAACATGATAAAACTGATAACGGCCTACGTCGCAGAACACCCTGCAAAAAGAAACTACATACCATAGCGTCAGCAACTGGAAAACAATAGATTCAAACAGAAGAAAGTATGGTCGGATAAAGCTGTCGTGAATGAGTCTATTATGACAGCTAGTCTGGATGCGCAAGCCTTAACATGGCTGTCACGTTTTTTATGCGAATTGATGTACTATAACGTTAGAGCAATTTAATTTTTCGTGCTCTATTCCGGCTAAGGCTGTTGATCATTCATCTGCTGTACCATTTCGTTGAAGACCTTTTCCTGCTGAAGAAGTTTTTTGTACAGTTCGGGGCTTTCGATCTGTATTCTGCCGATGAGATTTTTCTTTAAATATTCTTCGTACCTTGCGTCACTGAGAAAATCCATAAACGACAGGAATTTCATCATGTCAAAGCTCGGCAGATCCACACGTTTTATCAGCTCATCACCAAACTCGGCTTGGTACAAGTCGTAGACCTGCTGAGCCCATGCTTCGCGGCCTGCGGCTTCATCGTCCTGGTAGACAGCAAAACGGAAATATGCTTCGCGGAGCAGGAAGATGATCTCTTCTCGAGCGTCATGGATGCCAATGCTTGACATTTCCTCTTCCTGCCTTTCTCTGAGGAAATCGATCAGGGACAGCTTGAAGCTTGAGTTGTCAGGGAAACGCTCTCTTAATTCCTTGAATATCTCAATGGTCTTTTCTTTTTGGCCCGCAAGATAGAACGAATAGGCTGCGTTGGTGAGCATGTTCTTATAGCCACCTCTGACAGCTTTTGGGTTGCCTTTTTCGAGGGCCTCATACTTTGAAATCTTGCTCTTCCATAGTTCACGTGCGCTGTCGAACATTTCCAGGTCCGGTCTTAAAAAGACCGAGGGCAGTTCGTTGGGGATCGGATATATGATCATTCTGCCCGAGCGGAACAAATTTTGCAGGCTGTGGAAAACGATACGGTCCGTGTTCTTTTCATCTACGGAGTAGTTGCCCGGTGAGCTGGCGAGCTTTAAGCCGAGTTCGGCCCAATATATTGCATGAACGTCAGGGTGCTCCCAGTTGAGAGGCTTTCTTACATTGGGGTCCTGAACAGATCTTGGCCCAAATTTGTCGTTAAGTTCCTGCATAAACCGGACATCGAACTTCCACTCATTTCTTAGGGCGTACGCACGGGCAAAACGGTCGAATTTTTCCAGAGCGACGTTCGTTCTGAAATCGTTTATGACCTTGTGGGCCGCTTCCGGAAATCTGGCAGGCAACCTTCTGAGAGTAAGGTAGTTATTGACAAAATCGCTGTCGCTTTCAAAATTCTTGTCCACTGCTCTAAGGGCGGCAATAAATTCTGCCACATCCGCATCGGCTGCGACATCCTCAAATTCGGTCGGCTGTGCCTGAAGCTTGATGAATTCAGCACGTGTCTCAGGGAAACCGAGCAAAGGCCTTATGGAAAGAGCCAGTTCCCGTTTATAGTGCTTGTGGCAGTCATCGGCAACGTAGCTTATCTTGTGCTGGAATATCCATGCAAGATAACGGTAAAGAGATATAACATGCGGATTCTTTTTTATCCCTTCATCACGGAGAAGCTCATAACCGTTACGCACCCATTTCCAACGCTCCTGCCACTGTTCGGCGGGCATGGCAACGGAAATGTTGTATGCCATGTTCCATGCCTGAAATTCCCAGACCGCAGCGAATCGCGGCTGCAATTCGGTAATCTTCTTTGCTATTTGCAGGGCATCAAAGAACTGACCCTTGTCCTTGCGTATGTCGGCCTGAATCCAGAGATAGTCGACGTATATGCCTCGAAAAGCACCCAAAGCTACAATGAGTGCGTCTTCAGGAGAAAGATTCTCAAGATCGGCGTTGGAAGCAAGCTTCATTTCAACACGAGATTCGAAAATATCGTCCTGATGAGTCGAAGCATACGTCAGCAATGACAAAGCAATAATTAGACTAACCAAAAATTTAATATTGTCATATATGCCAGTGTCAGAAAAAAATGCAAACTCAACTATTGGCCACACTTGTACAATCGGAAAAAAGAGAAGAAATGCAAACTTGCCACTCTTTCCAAGGTCATGTGAGCGTCTAATTGAAAGGAACATCATTGGAACTTGCCAAAGTACTACGACAGTAACAAAAGTAATGGGATATTTTGCACTATCACGAACGAAGTTATCAAACAATAACGCAATTATTATTAAGCACCAACCTGGCAAAATGCCGGTTAGCCAATACATTGCTAAGCTCAACTTACCTTTATAACTAAAATAGTGACGGAGTAAATTCACTTCCTACACCTTTCTAATGATAGTGTAGCAATAAAGAATCTTCGGGAAAAAGAGTTTTTTAGGCACACGACAAAACACACCTAATCCCATCTGTATTGCCCATAAAAAGATATTCTCTATTACTGATATTAAGCCCATTGCAAATAATGACAATGGAATCTATACAATTATTTTTGCTATCTCACGATTGCTGAAGAACCATATCCCAAGCAGCGTAAGTATCGCGCTTTTAACCGCGACCATAAAAGCGTATGTTTTACCAACGAGCAGCCATGGAATGACCTCGGCGCCGACAATGTTATTTGTCGGGTTATACTGGCCATCAAATCTCGGCAAAAGCCAAAGCAGCGGTTTAAAGGTCAGCGAGTAAATGAAACCGGCTCCGGCTCCGAGAGTATCGAAGGACTCCATTATAAAACCGTTCATCATTCCGGTCACAAAAGCGACCATGCAAACCAGCACAGCAACAGGAAATGACAGCCAGGTAGAAAGAGAAACTCCTAACGCGGCAAGAAAAATCAATCTCGCGAAAATGATAAGTGCCGCCCGGCAATAATTAGCCGCGAATGTGCCCGAACGATAAAGAACCTGCACTTCCTGAGGCATTACGGTCGTGCCATTTTCATAAGGATTGACGAATTCCAGCGCGAGATAGCCGTCAGCAGCAACTGCACCGGCAGGGACGGGAATTTCTCTAACTTTATTAACGGCATCTTTTCTGATCACGGGGTATACGGGAGTCTCAGATTGCTGAAGTCCATATTCATCGGCTTTCCTGTCATCGCCGATCGCCCACGCTCCCATGATCATTTCATCCGGCGGGGTAACTTCTACTCCATATTTGTAGCGGATGAAAATATATTCATCCTTGCGATTGACAGGTTTAACATTATTGAAAACCCACTTTTTGCGTCCGCCGGGAAGTACGGCTTTGTCTTTGTTCAATTCCTGATTAAAGAATTCCTGCATGATCTGCTGTTTTGTCATATCGGTGGGCAGATCGCCTGCCTTTTGACGAAGTTCGTATCGTTTATTTACCGCCTCTTTGATCATGTCCATGTCAACAGGAACTTCACGTATCGTCCTTGCTGAAAAGAACTCATTATTTGCCTTAAGTTTATCTATCTCGTTTGCCTTGAAAAAATACGGCATAAACATCATGAGACAGTAGATAACGCCAGCGAACATGGCAAGCATGAAAATATCGAGCACTATGACTCCGAGGAGTTTGCCGCAGATTATCTGAAAACGACAGATCGGTTTTGTGATAACAAGAAAAAGCTGTTTGTTTTTGAGTTCGTTGGTAAGTGAGTAAGTCGATATTACAATAGTGAACAGACAGAGCATAATGCTCATTAGCATCAATGCGTTGTATGCGAAAGTCTGAAGTTTTCCCTTTAGCGTTCCATCACCGGTAACGTCCAGGCCCATCAGAGGCAGCAGGATCACCAGCATCATTATCACCAGCAGAGCAACCTTCAATCGCATGGCCTGCGATATAGTATTTCTTGCAACGACCCAAATACTACGCATCTTCGCTTTGCTCCGTTCTATCGGTGCTGGCGTCACCGCCGCCCATCAAATCTTTTAACAGGTCCTGGCGACTTTTCTCCTGCTGCTGATCGACAGTTTCAACAGGTTTGGCATTGGCGACAATTTCGGTATCGGCGCTTTCGATCGGCTTTTTGATAAGATCTTCAAGAAGTTCTTTTTTGACGGATTCAGTTTCAATATTTTCGGCTTTGACTGATTCGGTCTCAGCGTTGCCCATGGTTTTCGGCTTTTTAATTTCAGGTGTTACCGGTGCCGACACGAGTTTGTCGAGGAGGTCTTCCTGGGTATCTTCTTCGGAAAGGAACTGTCCGATCTTGCCGGTATTGACAACTCCGCTGGTAGTAGCTTTTTGCTGCTGGGCCTCGGCTACGGTACGCACGAAAAAGTCTTCAAGCCTGTCCATGGGACTTGTTATCTCACACCTGAGGTTTTCCTGTTTGAGGACATCTTTGATCTTTTCAAGTGCCCCGTCGCTGATCCTGTCGGTGATTATCTGATGTTCGTCTTTATTTCTGAGCAGAGAAGATACTGTCCCCTCTACGCGCATTTTACCGCCATAGAGAATTCCGATCCTGTCGCATACGTCCTCTACATCGGCTAGCAGGTGGCTGCACAGCAGGATGGTCTTTCCTCTTTTGGCCAGCCGAATGATCAGATCCTTCATCTGCCTTGTACCTATAGGGTCCATTCCGCTTGTCGGCTCATCGAGGATCAGGACATCCGGGTCGTTGATAAGCGCCTGTGCAAGTCCAATTCTCCTTGCCATACCTTTTGAGAAAGTTCCGATAGGTCTGTTTGACATACCGCTAAGGCCGACCATTTCCAGCAGGCTTTCGATGCGTGCTTTTCGTACAGATCTGGGCAATCCGAAAATTTGTCCGTAAAATTCAAGTGTTTCACGGGCACTAAGATATTTGTAAAGGTAAGATTCTTCAGGAAGATACCCGACACGTTCGCTTATTCTTGTATCACTGCTGCTGCCGCCCAGTATAAGAGCCTTTCCCCTTGTCGGGTGCAGCAGCGAAAGCATCATCTTGAGAGTTGTGGTCTTGCCTGAACCGTTCGGTCCGAGCAGTCCGTATACCTCATTGGGTTTGATTCGCATATCCAGATCTTCAACCGCGATCACTTTTGCGCGTCCCCACCAATCGGGGAAAATCTTTGTCAACGATAGAGTCTCAATCGCGTACTGATTGTCTTTGCTCACAATAAAACCTCAAAAAACAATAAACAGCATCAAGCTGTAAAATAAACTTAGCCTATTTTGTCTCATGCTGGTGCGGGTTCATTTCTTCGCCGAACCTTACCAGACGGGCACTATTAAATATTACGATCACCGAGCCAAAAAAGTGCAGCACCGCAGCGAGAACCAGATCAACTTTTCCTGCAGCTGCCGCTGACACTCCTACAACGATAAAGATTATACCAAAGAGCAGGTTTTGACTTATAACTCTTTTTGTTTTACGGGACAGATGCACCAGAACCGCCAGCCTTCTAAGATCGTCGCTCATCAGTGCGATAGACGCTGAATTGATTGCTACATCGCTGCCTGCCGCACCCATAGCGATGCCGAGATCGCCAGCGGCCAGAGCCGGAGCGTCGTTGACGCCATCACCAACTACAGCGACAATGTGGCCATCCTGCTTGATCTTCTCAACGACAGCTAGCTTGTCCTGTGGGAGACAGTGAGCCTTGAAGTCGGTGCATCCCAGTTCGGATGAAACACGCTTGGCGACCTCGCTCCGGTCACCGGTAAGCATTGTTACACGTTTTAGGCCCGCATCGAACAGATCCGTTACAGCTTGCTGTGCTTCGGGTCTCGACTTGTCCTGTAAGCCTATCCAGCCGATGCACTTGTTATCTTTTGCCGCATAAAGCGTACTGAAACCCTGCTCTTCATGCATTTGAGGGGTTGGGAGGTTTTTGGTATCTATGGACCTTTCTTTCAGGAATGATTCACGTCCTATGATGATTTTAGCTCCGTCAATATCTGCGATAACGCCCTTGCCGAGTACTTCCTCAAAGTCCGTCGGATTGATGAGGTCAATGTTGGCTTCCTTTGCCAGTTTTAGCAGTGCCCTTGCGGCGGGATGTTTACTCAAGTGTTCGGCAGAGGCCGCAAGCAAGAGCATTTCGGCAGGTTCGACGCCATCAGCAGGCTGGAGTTTTGTTACAAAAAGCTGGCCGGTAGTAAGCGTGCCGGTTTTATCGAAGACCACAGCCGTTATTTTACCGGCTATCTCAAGGATCGAAACATTCTTAATAAGAATACCCAGACGAGCGGCAGCCGAAAGGGCCGCAACCATAGCTGTCGGGGTTGCAAGGATCAGGGCACATGGGCAGCTGATAACCAACATAGAAATAGAGCTGTTAATGTCCTTTGTAAATACCCAGGTAATAAACGAAATCATCAGGATAGTTGGAACATACCATTTTACATTTTTGTCTATGATACGCATGATCGGTATCTGGGTTTTTTCCGCGGCGAGGATAAGCTGCTGAACCTTGCCAAGCGTGGTGTCGCTGCCAGCCTTTGTGACAGTAATATCAAGGGCACCGGTAAGGTTCGTTGTGCCGGCAAAAACTGTCATGCCTGGAACCTTATCGACCGGCAGTGATTCGCCGGTAATGGTCGCTTCACTCAATGAGCTGATACCGCTTTTAATGTCACCGTCAGCGGGAACGTTGTCACCCGGTCTTACGCGGATAATATCGCCGGGCTTTAAATTGCTGACCTTAACTTCCTGCTCAGTGCCGTCAGCAGTGATAATGTTCGCAACCGTCGGAGTGAGCTTGATCAGAGATTCTATCGATGCCCTTGCTCCAAGAGCGGTTCGTGTTTCCATAAGTTCGCCAAGAAGCATGATGAACGCGACGGTGCCTGCTTCGACGTACTGATTTGTCGCAAAAGCTGCTACAATAGCAAGTGCGGCGAGTTCGTCCATGTGCATGTGGCCGTGGAGCATACATTTCAATGCGTGCCACACAACCGGAGCACCGAGTAATATTGCGCCAACCATGGCACAAAGCTGTCCGACCGTACAGTCCTCACCGTAAAAGATCGGGGCAATGAGGCTGTTAATTATCAGAACACCGCCTGCCAGGGTTCCGAGCAAAGCAAGACTGACGCCAAACTGCGTACTGCTTCGATGATCGTGATCGTGACCATGCTGGCAGGCACATGCCTGACCGTCACCCTGACTGAATTCCTGTTTCTTGATACCTATATGTTTGTGAGCCATAGTTACCGTTCTCTAAAAATCAAAATCTGTATTAAAATCCCTGCCTGTAACAGGAAACTTCAAACCAAATACCTTTATTTTTTACCTTCCAGTTTCTTTTTGCCGATGGTAGGATCCCTGTTGATCTGAATCCTGATCTCTTTGTTGCCCGGCTGGATGAGTATTTTTTCATCGGCGTTGTCAAGCACTTCTTCGATTGCGTCCTGATATATCTTCTGCTTAACCAGTTCGGGTCTTTTTCTGTATTCAGGCAGAAGCCGTTTCAGATATGTCGCGTCAGCTGAAGAGGTTGTCACTACATTTGTTCTGTATTCTTTGGCTTTCGATATTATTTCCTGACTCTGCCCTGCCAATTTTGACAACAGATCCTGCTTTACTGCCGGGTCAAGATCGTCTTTTTTAAGCTCAGTCAGAATTTCGCTGGCCTGCGGGCCGCCTGTTTGACTTAGAAGCTGCCTTCTGTAACCGTCGGCTTCGCTTATAACCTGCTGCTTTGTCTGGCTGGCTTTATTTGAAGCTTCAAAGGCATCGTTTACCTGTCGCGGCCAACTGATACGGCTTGCTACAAGGCTAACGACAGTGATGCCGCTTTGTATCGTAGTAAGTTTTTCCTGAAGCAGTTGTTCAGCACCCCTGGAAATACTTCTCTCGCTGACGACAGCATCATCGATACTATACTTTACCATTGTTGTCACAACGGCATTTGAAACCATTGATCGAAGGACCGGGTTGACGCTTTCAGCAATGACATCTTTGAGCTGTTCGCCCGGTTTCGGCTCTTTATAATACATGTTACGGAAGAATTTTTCCGGGTAATCAACTTTATATGTCAAAACCCACTTTGAATGAACAATGTTGTAGTCCATGCCGACTTGACCTGTGGTACCATCGTTCCTGGTAAGGCAGTATCCGTCAACGTCAGGTTTTAAAGTCGGGGTAACATATTGTGACTTGCCGCCCAGCTTTTCGCTGTCAGATTCTTTGTACCACAGCGAATCGATTGTAAGTGTCTGGGTTTTTGTTACCGGTATCTTTATAACCTGATCGATAGGAGAAGGGAATCCGAAATGATATCCCGGACCGACAGGTTCGCCTCGGATCTTTCCAAAACGCAAAACGATGGCCTGCTCATCCGATTCAACCGTGAAAAATCCCGATGCTATAAAAATCAGCACGAGAATGATCATTATGATCTTCAGGATGGCAAAGCTGACCGTAAGAGCGTTAGTCAGTGACTTTGCCGCCGGATCGGACATCTCATCGATGATGGCCGGGTTAACTTGCTGATCTTTTGTTTTTTCAATATCTTTATCTGTCATGATCGCTTCACTTCAAAGCTAAATTTGTAATCATTAATTCCAATAATACCGTTGAAACTCAAAATACATTATTTCGGTTCTGCTTTTTCAATCCCCCTAAGAAGTTCGAACGGCTCGGTATCGGCGCCAAGAACTATGGTACTCTTTGCCTTTAGGATATTTTTTAAAGACTCAATATTCCTGAGGAACATTGCAAACTCTGGATCGGCGTCAAGCTCCTTGTAATATTTCGCGGCTTCGGCATCGCCGGAACCCATTATGGCTTTTGCTTCTGCTGTAACGATAGAAAGAAGTTCTGTTCTCTTTGCGTTTGCCGAATCCTTGATCGTATCAGCAAGCGATTTACCATCTGCAAGTATCTCTATTGTCCTTCTCTTGCGGTCGGCTTTCATGCGCTCGAATACATCTTTAGTAACCTGTTCGGTTACGCCCATCTGCTTGAATCCTACTTCGACAATTTCGATACCATATTCATCGAGAGCTTCCTGCCTGGCTGCTTCTTCTATCTCTGCCTCTATCTGGGCAAGTCTGTTCATTGAAGGATCCACGTTAACGAATTCCCCCCATGAATGACTGCCTATGACTTCGTTCTGGCTGTTTCGCAAAAGACTTTCGAGCTTGATCTTCGCTTCTTTGATCTCTTTAAGAGAATTGAAAAACAGCTTTGGCTGTTTGATCTTCCAGATCGCGTAGGTTGTAACTACGATGGGATCACCGCTGCTTGTTGGCGGTTCTTCCATTCTACCCTGTAAGTACTGGTTTCGGGAATCAAATCTGTGGACTTTTTCAATCGGTTTTGGCAGTTGCCAGTAAAAGCCTGGTTCACTGATCTCACGAACGGTTTTGCCGAACCTTGTGACCATTGCGACTTCAGTTTCCCGAACCTGGAACGAGACCAGATACAATCCGAAAACAACCGCTACCAAAGCTACCAGGATAATAATAGATGCGTTTTTCATTTTCATTTCTACCTTACTATGTATTTCACTGCATTAATTTGTGGTATCGATCAGCCGTCAACTTTGACAGCGTCTTATGAACGTCTTATTCTGTAATGGTCCCCGGAATGTCCATCATACCAAGACCTGTGTTGAGTTTCTCAGTGAGATCTACTTCATATATCTGTTTGTTATCTTCTTCGACGACAACGATGTATTTTCGCACATCAGCAAGTGCTTCTTCAAGCATAATAAGCCTTTGTATTTTTTTGTAAATCTCCGGCGAGGCTTGATAGGCGGCGATCTGACCTTTGAACCTTATTCCCGCTGCTTTTGCAAGAGTGGCTTTTTCAAAGGCGTAACTTTTGGCCTGACTTAGTATAGAGAAAACCTCGCCTTCGGATTCATCGAACGCCTTGTCAAGCTGTGCTGCCAGTTCTTCGATCAGGGCAGTGTCCGAACCATCTTCTTTTGCCTTTTGATATTTTATCGCAAGTTCATAAAGCTTATTGGTCTGAGCGATCGAACCTGCCAGTAATGTCAGCTTGTTATTTCTTTCAGCCTGAGCATTAAGTATCGCAGCTTGTTTTTGCTGTACAGCACCGATCACTTCCTGATAGGCCGGGGCAAGTTCTGGCGGAGGATGAACTCCCTGCAAACCGACAAAAACAATTTCCACACCAAGTTCGGCCTTATCAATCGCGTTTTGTATAGATTCTGTAAGAATTTGAGAGGCCCTTTGCCTGCCTGCACCAAGAAGACTGTTAGTGTCGCTACCCGCTGAGTCAATGTCAATGGTCGAAGCGGCGGCGAAATGAGCCAACTGCTGATAACAAATTGCCGTCAGCAGAGCCTCCGGATCTGAGTTTTTATACACATAGTCCTTCAGTACCTTGATCCTGTACTGAACCGGCACCGCTGCCCGAATAATATTAACGGGAACCGTTTCCTGTTTTTCTCTGGTTTCCGATGTTCTCTCAACGCTGTTAGACGTACTGGCAACAAGAAGATCGTACTCCTCAGAGTAGTGCTTTTCTCCCCATAACAGGGGCTTGCTCATGTCTTCTTCGTGTTCGGATTCGACAAAACCTATGTCGACCTGTGAGATACGACTTGTAGGATACTTATAGGCCATATCAAACGGATACGGCAGTTTGATTGTCAGGCCAGGATCGACTGTTTCGACATATTTACCAAAATGTTCGATTACCGCCTGTTCACCGGGTTCGACAATTACAATGCAGCTAAGTGAGTAAATAGATATTACAGAAAATAGGAAAAGTGGTATGATCGCCTTTTCGAGCAGACGATAGAACCATGTCTGTGATACTTTAAAGCCGAACTGATAGTCAATCGTGCTTGCGAAGGTATGAAGAATTCCGCCCGGCTCGTTAATGACACCCAGAAGTCTGCTGTCAAGGGACAATCTTGCGTATTGGCCCGGAACCCTGGGACGGTAAACATCCATGATCGAATTGAGGATGATCTCGATGCCAAGGAAAATTACTGTAATTGTAACGCCCCACCCGAGAATGAAAATACCACGCTTCCAGTTGACAAATGCCAAACCAAGGCCGATGGCTAATGAAAGTGCCAAAATTGCAGTGGCAAGCATGAAACTGCCGCCCGCCCGAAGATCACGCCATTGCTTCTCGGCACTGAGGCCGGTGGCGTATCTGCTCATCAGGAAGGACACAAATGCCACAATTATCATAAAGAAAGCGGCAAGTTCCGGCTTTTGAAGCATGATCGCGTCTTTAGCCGGAATTTTGGTGAACAGAAAATAGCCCATTACAATCTGGTAAATTGCTATCAGTGCAGAAAAAATCGGTATAAACCACTTTTCGAGGATTACCAGACGTTTTTGAGCAACTGCGAATAGCTGCTGTCTGTGTCCATCGCCATCGAAAATTGTGTCACTGCCCTGCTGGCTTGCCAGTTGCGACATGTCAAGCTTTTCCTGCTCAGCCAGACATCGCTGGTGATACAGGATCACCAGAACCAGCCAGACAAGCGCCCCGCCAAGTATCTGCCAGCTTAAGGCATAGACCGCTAGAGATTTGCATAACAAACTTACCACCAGGGTCATTACAAAGAAAAGTACGCTCAGTACCAAAGCTGCAATAGCTACATTTTCAGCCCGCTTTGACGTTATGGTCATATTTTAATCCTTGAATCTTCATAAACTCGAACAATATGTTGCAAAACGCAGTAACAGGTTATATCCTGTTTCCACAGAGAAAGCAATACAGTTTATACATCTGCTCGTTGCCGTCAACTATTTATTTTATCAGCGTTTAACAATAAGGCCGCATAAGCGGCCGGAAAATGCTTGACGATTTCAAGCCAGTACTATAACAGTATAGTCTCATTAAGTGTAGAACAATTTTTAGGAAAAATAAAGTGCTTACAAAAGTCATAATTATCGCCAAAAACACGTTTGTCGAAACTATAAGGCAACCTATCTATGCTGTCATACTAAGTCTTGCCATCTTCCTGTTTGTACTAAGCCCCTCTATTTCTATGTATACACTGGACGAAGACATCAAGATGCTGCGTGAACTCGGGCTTTCTACGCTATTCCTGGCAGGGTTGTTCATTGCAATTTTCTCCGCGTCAAGCGCTGTTACCGAGGAGATCGACAGTAAAACAATAACTACGGTACTGTCAAAGCCGATCGGCAGGCCGACTTTTATTATCGGTAAATTCTTTGGAGTTATGGCTGCTGTCGGGCTTGCCCACTACATTCTCACAATCGCCTATCTTATGATAGTCAGGCATGGAGTACTGGAATCGGCCAGTGATACGCATGACTGGACAGTCATTCTCGCCGCATCGGTGGTAATATCGCTTGCTATTTTGCTAAGTGCCTTTTTCAACTATAGTTATGATTGGTCATTCAATTCCTCAGCGATCATTACAATAGCTTTATTGTCTACAATAGCCATTGTTTTTCTGTTTTTCATAGACCGCGATTGGAAATACAATCCGCATGACAACCATTTTGAGATGTTCGACATAAACGCATCGATACTGCTGCTGATGGCAATTTCGATCCTTGTATCGCTTGCGGTATTGTTTTCGACACGATGCAATGTTGTTTTGACGCTGACTATCTGTGTTGGTTTTTTCATGCTTGGCCTCATCAGCGACTTTATCTTCAGCAAATTTATCGGCAGTGATTCGATCATAATAGCAGGATTTGTGGCTAAGGCATGGCGTATCCTGGTCCCGAACTTACAGGCATTCTGGATAAGCGACGCCATCTATGAAGGGTCGACTGTGCCTGCTTCATATATCGGCACAACCGCTTTGTACGCAGTCGGTTACACTACGGGGATTCTTTCTTTGGCGATAGCTCTGTTTCAGAGAAGGCAGGTCGGATAGCGTCATACCGATCCGAATAAATGGTGATTTGGTGCGCGAGAAAAATCTTGAATTTAATGAATTCCAGGTTTCAACTCGGTTTTTTATTACCCTATAAGGGCCTTGCCATTGCGATTTCGTCGCAATGGTCCTGCTTCGAACACATGGCACAGTCACTCCATACCTTCATGGGCAGCGTGTCTTTTTCAACGATTTCAAAACCA
>DAOWHR010000348.1 GCA_030641315.1 Anaerohalosphaeraceae bacterium
GGAATTTGAACTAAGTGATATCGTTCTGGTACCTGAGGACAATACGACACCAACCTGCTGGATAGGTGTTGATGGCGAATGGGGCAGAGCAGACCTCAATCAGGACTGTACTGTCAACCTGTTTGACACTGCTATCTTCGCTGGCAACTGGTTGGAAGATGCAAATTAATCTTTAATATCAATCATCTGCAAGGTTAATCAACAGGAGGGGCAGCCCTTTAGCTGCCCCTCTTTTTTGCTGTCTTCAGGTTAAGAATAACTGAAGTATTACACCGTCACCTTCAAGCCATTGTGTAAAGGATTTTGACAAAAACAGTTATTTTTCCCCTATTCTTCTTGCATTATTTGCAGTGTTTATGTAAGTTATCCGGATAATTGATATAACGGTCCGGGCAGGTAGCTCAGTTGGTAGAGCAACGGACTGAAAATCCGTGTGTCGGCGGTTCAAGTCCGCCTCTGCCCAATAATGTAAACTAAGAAAAGCCAAAGACTTACGAGTTTTTGGCTTTCTTTTTTTGACCTAAATATAACCCAAAATGTCAGTCTGGTGTCATTTTGGTGTCAGTCGGTAAAGACTCACGAAGAACTTTGTTCGTCCAATCAATGGCAACCTGTAAATCCTCATCTCGTACCGCAAGATAATATTTCCGTGTTGTCGTTATATTGGAATGGCCTGCCAAATACTGGACTACTTGTATCGGAAGCCTTTCTGCCCATCGTGTTATCGCTGAACGCCTCAAGTCATGTAGGATGCAATGGTCAATTCCTGCGTGGTTTCGTATTACGTGAAAATCTCTGGTTACGTTGTTGACCATCGCTTTTCGTTCATGCCATTTACCCGCTTGCCGTTTGTTGAGAATTACCTTGAGCCTTTCAGGTGTGATAAATGCATAAGGATGTTTGTCTTTGGCTTCAGCTTGAAGATTGGCCAGGAGCAAACAGCTTTCATCAGACATCGAGACCGTTCGCTTCTTTCGACTCTTGGGGTCCCATTTCAAAATGTTAGGAGCTTCCTTTTTAGGTCGAACATGGATTTTCTGATTATCAAAGTCAACATCCGCCCACGTTAGATGAAGTATTTCATTGTGCCGAAGTCCGCTACCGTAAGCTATTGCCAAGACTGTTTTCCACCATACCTGGTCTGTAGCTTCCATTAACTTACGATACTCTTCAACAGCAACATACCGAACTTCCTTTTCTGTCGTCTTACGCTCCTTGATTTTCGCAAAAGGATTTTTACCTTCCTGCAGGTAGCCTCGTGGATTAATCGCACGGTTAAAAATGGAACGCAATGTTCGAATATCCTTGTTGGCTGTTTCAATCTCTCGAAGTTCAAGCCGACTTGCGATAAATGCCTCTGCATCCCGAGCAGTGATCCTGATTAATTTTGTTGAACCGCCTATAAAGTTTTCAAAGAGCGTTAAGGCACGGATATGGTCATGTAAGGTAGCAATTGCAACCTGGCCTTTCATGACTGCTTCATGCTCAATTAAAAAGCCGTGCAGAGTTATATCAATCGGTCGATCCGCTCTACCTGAGTGGACTTCATTTTGCAACTTAGCTGCACACCGCTCGGCTTCTTTTCGAGTTTTAAAGACCTTTCCATACCTTTTCTTGTTGTCGGTGCTATACCATCTAACTACCCATTTTCGCCGTCGTTTTCTCGGCCAATCAGTTCTGGGTAATGGATTCCCATTATTGTCTTCTGGTACATCACCTAACCACTTTGAATAAATACCTACTTTTTCTATCGCCATGGGCGACCTCCCTTCATATGAAATGGAGAGGTCACATGTGACGACTGACAACTACCCACTCTATCAGGTGAAATACAAAAGCGCAAATGTTTTTTTAGAAAATAATTTTCCATATCTTCACAGTGATTCTTCCGTCTTATTCTCCAGGAACTTCTCTAGCTCTTTTTTCAAATACCATACGTGCCGAGCATATTTAGTTGCCCTAAGATGGCCTTGATCTCGCCAGTAATTTAGTGTTCGAACCGCAGACTTTGGATCATGACCGAGTTCGTCAAGACGCAAAAACATGGCCGCTTCCAGAGGAGTCATAAGGTCTGGGAAACGATCAGGGCGTTGTGGCCAGCCTCCACTATCTTTTTGTGATATATTATTGTTCATGCGTCTTTGCCCAACTGGAAGTAAATCAAGCCTGCCTGCCCCTTGATATGGGACAGGCTTATTCTTTGGACTTGATCTGTTTTTATTAGAGGATCAACCATTTATCGTCTCAGCCGATCGTTTCTGACGTTAGGCTTATTATTCTTACTTCGACGTGCAAGCCAGTCTTTTATTCCTTCTAGCTTCCCGCATATTAAACCCAATAGAGCCACTACAGTAAAAACTGTTATTATAACAACGTAGGGCAACTCCATTGGCTCTGACGAGGTGCTAGTAATATGATTTGCGGCAATCATACCTGCTACTGATAGACAAATGAACATGAGAAGAATACAAAAGTCTATATAGTATATTGTCGCTCTTGCAAAACCAAATATCGCTAGCAGCAACATGACGAACGTTGATAGCATTACCAATATTTTTAATTCTTCCATAACCGATGTTCCTCTTAATTATAGTTAATAAGTAAACCAAGAATGACTCTGATTAACGCAGTTATTATCAGGGCAACGATGAGTGTTCCCCTCTCAGATAACGGCCTGTTTGTTTGTAGTATTTTTGACAACTGTGCTGCTACCATATCGGTGACTGGCCTGCCAGTGGCTTCAAATGGGATAAGCCATTCGATGCTTCTCCAGGTAAGAACGAGCCTTACCTGGAGAAAGAACATCGTTACGTCAAGGCCGACACAGACAAAATATAACATGCACATCAACAGATACATTAATGCAATCATGATACCCCCCTGTATACCGGCCCGATTTGTTCATAGCTTCGCTGAAGCTGAACAGCTTGTACGTTCATACCCACACTTGAATCCGGGATTGACGGTATACTGAGTAAGTCATTGTCACCAAACGTTGATGAGCAACGAATGCCACTAATTACTTCATGAGAACACATATTCATCTTTTGTTCCTTTCGCTATAGATGGTTTCTTCATGGCTTCTGTTTGAGGGTGTTTTATCTGGACCCTCATCTGTACGTCTTATTCTCCGAAACGGCTTGAAGAAGCCTTTCAGGGCTGTCCATGCCCTTGCTAACATCAACACTATGAACATCGCTAAAATTGACAGCCCCAAAGCTAAATAAGGCAGCATGATGAATTGATGTTCCTGATGATCAGACTCAGTAGGTGCTTTTTCAGTTTGACGTACTTGTTCGA
>DAOWHR010000076.1 GCA_030641315.1 Anaerohalosphaeraceae bacterium
GCCGACATATCCACCTTGGCGGTTACGCTTATCGGCACAATTTCCTGCCAGCTTTTTGTTATAGTCCGAGCTACTCCGAGTTGATTTTTCGAGATGGCAGCTCCCTGCTGACAGGTTGTTGGGGGTTCCTGGGAACCAGCCATCTGTTTGGCTTCCTTGACGTCCTGGCATGTTATTCTGCCGCCGGGGCCGCTACCCTGAACCGCGTTTAGATCAACATTAAGTTTCGTAGCGAGGTTCCGAACCATAGTGGCAATCCGCGGCCCTGATTTTGTCTGCTCTGGGCTTCCTTGAGGCAGGTCTTGCTTTGCAGCGGATTCCTGAGACGGTTGTGATGTTGAAATCGATTCACCTTCCTGACCGACATAGGCAATCACCTCGCCGACTTCAACTTCGCTATTGGCCGGCACCACCTGTTTGAGAAGAACACCCTCGGCAATGGACTCCAGTTCCGTTGTAGCCTTGTCAGTTTCGACCTCACAGATTATTTCACCGCGTTTGACAAACTCACCTTCTTCTTTGCACCAGTTCAGCAATGTTACTTGCTTTACAGCGGTACCCAGGTCCGGCATTTTGATTTCTTTTGCCATTGCTAATCCTTCAATTGAATAGTACTTTGTAACTCTTAATATTACATATAGGTGGCATGCTTACGCGATGATTATGCTTTGCATAAGCAGAGCTTAAGCATGTTTAATGCCGACATGCCTAAATCCGCCTTCGACGGATGTAGGCATGCCACCCACAATTTTAGCTGTTACAGAGTACCAGGCAGCATCTGCAAAAAACAGATGCTGCCCGCGTATTTTTACTAATCGTCAAACTTCATCGGCTTGGGCTGATACTCAGGAGCAAGGCGTAGCCAGGGAGCCTTGGGCCTTGTCATATAGCCCCATTTTTCAAGAGCGCCGCGAAGAGCCTTGTTTTCCGGCTTCCTGGCAGCTTCGGGTAGCGGAGTCCCTTCCATAACCGCAGCGATAGCCTGCTGCCAGGACTGTGCTCCTGCCATATAACCATCGGGATGACCAAGCATTCCGCCGCCGGCGGGAATAATGATATCTTTGCCGTATTCACTGATAATCACTTCAGCCAGTCCCGGATAAACGCCTGCGCACGGCATTGGGAATGTTTTTTTGATATGGCCCCAGGGCGCGAGCTTCATAAACGATGTGCGAAGACCTTCTTCCATTGAGACCATCGGTATCGACGACCACATTGTCGGGGTCAGCATCATATCGGCGCCGCAAAGGCGGGATAGTTTCGCACAGACCGGCCAGGAAACTGATTTTATCATCGCAAGCATGTGTGAGCCGTGCATCATCACGGGAACATTTATGTCCGGGTCTGATGTTATCTTTCTGAATGCCGCCAGACCTGCCGAATAGGTGATAAGCAATCCGTTGGCTCCGAGCTTGATAGCTTTGCGTGCCTTCTCGTGCATTTTCTCGCCTTCGTCGGTAATGCTGCACATATAGATCATTTTTTTGCCGGTTTTTTGAGCGGCTTTATCGATGGCTTCCATTACCTTCGGCAGCCTGTCTTCCATTGTGCTGTTATAAGCGTCTGCCAGCATTTCATCGTCTTTGCACATGTCAGCGCCGCCAATAGCAGTTTTATAGACCTGATTTGCGGTCTGTTCCGGCGTCATACCCATCTTCGGTTTGATAATATGAAGCGACAGTGGTCTGTCTTTTACGCCTGTAAGTTTGCGGATGCCGTCAACGCCGAATTTCGGGCCTTTGAACTTTTCGAGAAGGTTCTTGCCGATGAAAACGTCTGTAAGCATAAGATTTTGGGAATAGGCAAAGCAGTTACCCGCGATAGCCAGCAACATCATCGGTACATTGTCGCCCCAGGCCCGAATCGGGAAGGCCAATTGGACGATTGCCGCTTTTGTATATGGGTCGTCGCTGGGGATTTCGTGATAGCCGACAAGTTTGCTTGACATGGCTTTTCGCAGTTCATCGGTATCCTCTTCCACCTTTTCCCATGTCCCTGTCGATCCTTCAAGCCCCATTGCCTGGACAAGCGTCAGATGGTCGAGAAACTTTGCGCCCTCGATACGGTCTTTGATGTAATACGATGCCACAACATGATTGTCTAAATCAATGCCGTCAAGCACCTGGTGAAAAATCTCGAAATCATAACACTGTTTCATAATAGTTCCTTTCCGTTACTTTAGTTTAACCGATTTCCTGACCATTAATTTATAGTCCTGATACTTCTTATCCCAAAGAGACGTTTCTTTAGGCTTATAGGTTTTAAGTGAGAAGGAATTTTTGACCAGCTCTCTTATCTGCTCCGGCTTTTTAATTTGTTTTGTCGCAAATGCCTGTACCGCGAAATTACCCGTTATTGTCGCCTCCGCGGGGCCGGCAATAACTTCCAACCCGGTCGCGTCTGCCGCCATCTGACACAAAAGAGTATTCCTGATACCGCCCCCGACCATACAGATTCTCTTGTAATCTCTGCCTGTTACTTTTTTGAGCTTTTCGACAGAGGCTTTGTAGCTGAAAGCAAGTCCTTCCAGAAACAGGCGAATAATACTCTCTGTATCAGCTGATTTTTGACCGGTATTCTTCAGATATTCTTTAATCAACCTCAAAGGCTCTTTAGCGGCAAAAAATGTGGGCGCGTTCGTATCTAAAAAGTTCCTGAACGGCCTGGCCTGTCGGGCCATAGCCACCATTTTCGAATATGTAGTTTTATGACCATTGGCCTCGAGTTCTCTCTTTGCATTTTCGAAAAGATATAGCCCCATCAAATTCTGCACAAAAATAATCGACTGAAAAGCCATTTCGTTCACAAAACCGCTTTCAAGTGCTTCGTCGGTCAATATCGGCTCATTCATACTCTGCCCGACCACCGACCATGTCCCGCAACTTATCACAATCGTATCGTCATCTGCATAGGGGGCTGCGGCAAAAGCACTCGGTGTGTCATGTTCGGCAACAGCAATTATTGGTGCCTGATTTAGTCCATATTGCTCTGCCAGGGCGGGCTTTAGCTTTCCTGTTACGGTTCCCGGCTCGACCAGATCAGGCATTATCCGTTTGGGTATCCTGAACGTTTTCAGGAGAGTATTGGACCATTTACCTTTTCTGATATTCAACAACTGTGAAGAGCC
>DAOWHR010000122.1 GCA_030641315.1 Anaerohalosphaeraceae bacterium
ACCGCATGTCGGTTAACTTTTTCACAGGAATTTGACTTGATTAGTGCTTTGTCCGCTGTAAATATCAGGATTCACACCGTCAGCTCAATTAGTCAGCCGCAAGGCCGTCGAAACGGACAATGTTGAAGCATTGTCGATACAGACGAACGCAGCGGATGGCTGATTGCAGCAAGCTGATCCTGGATTTTATCATGGACACAGTACTAGATGCTGCTGATACGAAAATACATCTTAGAAAAATCGCCGGTAAGAACACTGGTAGGGCGGTTCAGGACTAACGTGCCATCGCGACTTTCTCAATCTTGCGAGCTTCAGTCGCCATTGCCGCCAGCTTAGCGGTTTCTTCGATATCGCCCGACCTTTCCACGGATCGAAACGCACGGCCGATATACTCCTCAGCCATCTCAGTTTGCCCTTTAGCCTGGCATATCTTAGCCATCGTCATGAACGTTTCCGCTAGCTGACGATGTTCTTCCCCGTAAACTGTCTCCTTGATTTTCATTGCCAATCTAACCAGAGGTTCGGCATCGAAGTACCTCTCGCCATCAACGTAGAATCCGGCGATATCACTCATCAGATTTGCCGTACAAAGATGCTCACCCCCATAGCTCTTGCAGTACAGCTCAAGTGCCCGCAGATAGTAATACTCTGCATCGTCAGTTTCTTCCGCATCGCAAAGCACCTTGCCCATCTCAGCATAGAATGGCCCCATCGCACTCTCATCTTCCTCGTGGTACATACCCATGATCGTGATAGCCTTCGAGATGCTTCCCCTCGCTTCTTCGTTCTCTTCCTGCATCCTGTATATCGAGCTAAGCGTCTTCAGTGTATACGCAACATAAGGATGATCTTCAGAGTACACCCTTTTTTGAACATCCAGACCTTCAAGGCAAATTTCACCCGCCCCGACAGGATCGTTCTGCTTGGTATAAATATATGACAGGTCAAGCAGGCACAGCGATAGCTCCTTATCCCCGTTTTTGTCTTTCCTTGCCATTTCAACAGCGGATTCCGCCAAAGGCTTTGCCTTATCAAAATCACCGTACGTCATATACACACGTGCCATCGAACGATACTTCTTAGCCGATGCCGACTTGATCCCAACTGCACCGTCACAAAAACTGCAAACGAGCATCATAATGCAAAGACCGATAAAAACTCCCTCAAATCCAAATACCCTGTCGATCCGTCTCATTTGCTTTTCAATAAACATCAATAGCCTCTTTCCGTAAAAATTACCCGGTTTTTGTACTATTAAAACATACTAATCAAAAGTCATAACGACAAAAAAACAGGCATGCTTAATCAGAAAAAGTAAACACATCAAGGCCAGGCAGATTCATAAGGTATGTTGGCGATATTACAGGACCATCATTGCGGCCGGTCCCTTTAATCCGCCTATAATTGTTCGTAAAAATATCCCCTCTGCTAGAAGCAGTCTTCCTCACGGATTTTTTGAAGCTCCCTTTCCTCCTGCTCGATGTTTTGGATCAGGCTCTCGAAAAGCGCCTTAACCTCCTGTGCCACTGGCTGCTGCACAACCTGCCGATACATCTGCAGCAAATATTCGTCAAATTGCATCGCCGCCCCGATCACTTCGTCCACACTCGCGTCAAAAGCCAGTTCGCTCCGCTCGATACACCTGCAGTCAGGCATTGTTGGCTCGTACGGAACCTGCACACTGCATATATGTCGCTTCTCAGGATCGTCAAGTTTGCTCAGATATTCACGAATGTGATGGCTGTGTCGGCTGATATGATCCGCAAGCAATCCGATACTCGCTCGCTGGGTATGATGTGAGTACCTCTTGTAAAATTGCGACAGCCTCTCCTCGAATTCCTCTGCCCGCTCCAAAATAGTTGATACTGTTATTGCAAGCATGGTCCGCCCCTTTCCAATAACTTATACACCCATTTTAAGCCTTCCTCATATCCGATACAAGTTAAATATCAGTTTTTTCAGCATACCCCAGCCGCGATTATTCTTGAAAACTCACTTTGACCTGATATAGTAGGCACAAAGCAACCCAAATTGCCCGGAGACATAACATGAATAACCTAAGCAGGCGCGATTTTATAGCCTCTTCAACCGTCCTTGCCGCCAGCCTCACTTCCCTGACCGGCTGCAATACCCCTTCACAAAATACCCCAGCCCCAGCCAAAGGAGACAAAATAATGACACATAAACCAAACCCCATCGCAGTTTCGACATACTCATTCTGGCGATTCAAAGACGGCCTCAAGCTCCCCATCGCTCAGTGCATCCAGGAATCCGCCAAAATGGGCTTCGATGGCGTAGAGATACTCCACATGCAGATGGAGGAAGAATCAAACTCATACATGCAGAACCTCAAACGAACAGCCCTCACCAACGGCGTCGACCTATGCGGTCTGTCCATCCACCAGGGCTTCCTCTACCCGGATAAGGCCCTCAGGCAAAAGCACATCGACCACACCATCAAATGCCTTGAGATCGCCTACAGCCTCGGCATACCCTGCATGCGGCTAAACACAGGCCGATGGGGCACTTCAAAGAACTTCGACGACCTCATGGCCAACCGCGGCATCGAACCATCGCTGCCGGGCTATACAGACGAAGACGCATACCCATGGGTAATTGAGAGTATAGAGAAATGTCTCCCAACCGCCGAAAAGTGCGGCGTACTAATGGCACTTGAAAACCATTGGGGCCTCGGCCGAACCCCCCAGGGCGTCCTTCGTATAGTAAACGCCGTAAACTCACCATGGCTAAGCGTACTGACCGACACAGGCAACTTCCTCGAGGATCCTTATGACAAAATAGAAATCATGGCCCCGCACACCTCCTTCATACAGGCCAAAACATACTACGGCGGCGGACTCTGGTACACACTCGACCTCGACTACCCGCGCATAGGCAAAATATTCAAAAAGCACAACTACAAAGGATACGTCTC
>DAOWHR010000176.1 GCA_030641315.1 Anaerohalosphaeraceae bacterium
AGAAAGAAGAAAAAATGAGCAACTCCAATGATATACTCGAATCAGACTGTTGGGAGTTATTCTGCGGATAGTTGACTTTCTCAAATACAGTATATAGCTTAACAGGAATAGCAGGAAAAAGTCGGATGTGTGCAACTATTGGTCGGTTCTGTGTATTGACAAGTTCTTTTTTTGGGAGGACAATCACAGTATAACCTGTTCAAGCCAATTCATTACAAGGAGATTAAGTTATGAGTACTCAAACAAGTCACAAGGGTTTTACTCTGATCGAACTTCTGGTAGTCATTTCTATTATTGCACTTTTACTGGCTATTTTGATGCCTGCGTTGGGCAAGGTTAAGACCCTTGCAAAGCGCATTTACTGCGCGAATAATATTAAAGGCCAGGCATTGTACCTCAAAATGTACGCCTCAGACAACGCCAGCAAATTCCCCCCTCATGCGGATCACAGCCCGGAATATGTGCGAAGCATGGGTAATCATAACAGTATGTACGATTTGATGCTTCCCTATTTCGAGGATCTTGATGTTATGCTCTGCCCGGTTCAGCGCGATCTGGCAAGAAAGTCTACCCAGGGTTACATGATGGATCTCGAATGGTTTGTCACAACAAGCTATGGGGGCTGGGATTCGGTTAAGCCTGAAATAAACCAGGACCCTTACAACATCTTATCTGGTTACATGTGGCTTGCAAACTTTACGCACCTGGGAAATGAACCACAATATAATTTTACAGACACAAACGGAAAAGTTATCAACAACTCTGTCCGGTGGCCAAAGAATGACGGGCAGGCAACATCACGAACTCCTATTGTCGCCCACCGTATCAGCAACGCTCCCGGCCAGCATTTCTGGGATCTGTCGCATGGAGGCAACGCCCTTCAAATGAGCACAGAATTTGAGGTGTTCTCCTCTTCAACGGACAACCCTTTGGGATATGGCGACGGAAGCGTGACGTATCATAAAAGGTCCGAAATGCAGGCACGAGCAAAAATTTCTCCTGGAATCTACTACTACTAGAAAATACACCTCTAAAAGCTGATCGCTACTGCAACCGAAAGTGAGACAGCCGCTAATAGTGTGCTAAGTATAACAATTGACGCAGCGAGTTTCGGGTTGCCTCCTATTTCTGTTGTGAGAGTGTGGGACGCTATTGCGGTCGGGCAGGCCAGAAAGATCAGGGCAACAGCGGTTTCATCGGGGGAAAGGTTAAGCATTTTGGCCAGAATCACCCCTGCCACTGGGGAAACGAGGGTTTTTATCAAAGATGAAACTAACGCAGGCAGAATGTTGCCAGTGACCTTTTCAGCGACCATGGCAGCACCGATAGCCAGCAGAGCCAGCGGAAGTGCCATTTGGCCTATCGATGACGTTGTTCGTGACAGAGCTGCTGGCATTGAATCAAAACACACCGAATAAACCATTCCGGCAATACATGAAATAAGCAGCGGATTCGTCAAGAGGCTGCGAATTATCCGCTTAATACATTTGCGATCAAAAGTATGTCGGCTGATAAGCAGAACACTTACCGAAAGAACATTGTAAACAGGCACAGTCATGGCAAGGACGAGTACCGCTATTGTCTGGGCATGCTGACTTTGCATCGCAGGCAGGTGTTGAAAACTATAAAAGACTATAGGCAGGCCGATATAAGCAAGATTGCCCCGGCAGGCCCCCTGAATGAATGTCCCCGAAGAGGAAAACGGCAAACGCATCACATAAGCAATTATCATCGCAACGATAAGACAGACGAACATCCCGCCAATAACGACAAGATATGTTTTACCTGCTGTCTGCAGGTCATAAGTTGAAGAAGCGATCTTGTAAAAAAGCAACGCCGGAAGCCCAACATAATACGTCAGGCGGTTTAGTCCGGTAACGGTTGTTTCGGACAGGAAGTTATATCTGCGCAGCACAAACCCAATCGCGATTATGACGAATACAGGGGTTATTATGTTTATTACATGCATCGGGGCATTATGCGATATCAGTATGATAAAGTCAATTCATTTCACTGTGACATTTGGGCAGTACTGACAAGCGGTTTCTTATCGGGCCGAATGAAAAAACAGCGGCTTTTTGACGGTTTTGGTTTAGGGTGAATTGGCGTGCGGAAGATCATATCTTATACTTTAGTTGAATAGTAAATTTTTATCAAAAAACGGGGTGTAAAATGAGATCGAAGATCCCAAATAAAAAGTGCGGACGGAATATGCGCAGAGGCGCGGCATTGCTGCTGTCAATAATATTTCTGGTAGTATTCTCCGCCATCGCAGTGAGCATGATGTCGATGTCAACAGCGAATGCGCAGGTCGCAAATAACCAGCACATGGGAAACGGTGCATTAATATGCGCCGAATCCGGATCGGATGTTCTTCGTCACTGGATGGGCACTGTAACTGTCCCCAGCACAACAGCGCTGAGTGCCAGATTCGGTTTGATGGCAGCGGACCTGCAGGCAAACCTTACAGATGAGAACATCACAAACGTTTTGGTAGATTATGACGGTTCTTCAATTGTTATCGATGATGTAGCACTTGACGGCAGCGGTGATCGGTCATTTTCGGCGGTTTTAACACCTATCAATGATGATTTTGTTCAAATGGATATAACCGGCGTCAACGGTTCCATAGAACGCAAGCTGTCGCTTAGGTACTGTTTTGGTACAAGACATGACTCGATATTCGATTATGGAGTTGCAACCAGAGGTCCCTTGCACCTCTCAGGTAATATCGACCTGACAGGATATAAGCTTGCAGTAGAGTCGAGCGTATATATTGAAAGTACGTCTGTAAACGAAGTTCTGTCTATCACAGGCAACTCGACGATCGCAGGTGACGTCAGCACAACTAACCCTAACGCGGTATTGACCCTTCAGGGAGGGCAGGCAGGTATTGGCGGCGAAACAGGGACTGATGTCTATGACCACTTCCATACAGGCGTTGCGCCTACTCAGTTCCCTTTGCCCAATCCCGATCATTTTGAGGGTTACGTTGACGGCGGAGATGTGATCACCTCGACTACGGACCTAAGCAATGATGCCACCTACACTAATGTAAGGATTGAGGCCAATACCAACCCCAGTTTCTCGGCTTCCACAACATTTTTGGGGGTGGTATTTATAGAATCTCCCAACCAGGTCAGTTTTACAGGCGGCGTAACAATACAGGGAATTATCGTCGGAGACGGTGATGTGACGGATAATTCTGGAACGAATACAATTGATTTTGGCGGTAATGTATCCAGCATTTCAGTGGCTGGGCTGATTGATGATGATGGCGTGGTGATCAAAGAACCTCTTAACGAAGAAACATTTAGCGACCTGAGCACGAAAACAGGGACATTTATCATGGCTCCCGGTTTCGCGGTTTCGATGGGCGGCAGTTTTGATACAGTCAACGGTGCTATCGCAGCTAACGGTATCGATTTCTATGGTAACGCAGGCGGTGAGATAGTCGGCTCGGTGCTGAATTACAGTGATACCCCTATGACGCTTAGCGGCAACAGCGACCTGACGTTCAACCGTTCGGGGACGATAGAAATCCCCGCAGGTTTTGAGCCTGAGTCGGTCATCAATTACAGGCCTGAGTTCTATTCCGAAGGACCAAATTAATCCCTAATTGGGCGGTTTTGGTCATGGCCTGTGTATAACCCTATTGCCGCTCTTACCGTATCTGACAGCTTATAGACCAATCATTGATTGTCTTACATTAGAATATCTATAGGATCAGGGTGTACTGTGAGATTGAAGATCGCTCAAAAAGATAGTATGCGCAGAGGTGTTGTACTTCTGCTGGCAATGATATTCCTGGTAATATTTACTACGTTTTCTGTAGGAATGCTTACCATGTCCACTGCCAATGCGCAGATGGCCGACAATCACCACGATTCCAACTGCGCCCTGGATGCCGCCATGTCAGGGATTCAATGCGCCAGGTACGCTTTATCGCACACCACAACCTTCAAAACCGGAACCAATGTCGTCACAGACAGTGAGGCGAACGCTATCTGGAACAACCTTTACACTCAGCTTCTGACCGGCAATCTGGGCGGAGCTGAACTTAGCAGCATAACAGATTTCAGCGATTCTTACGACAGCGGTGAAGATATTACCACGGGGCATATCGCATTCGGTGCGCAGGGAGAAACCTTTCAATTAAGATTCTACCGATACGACAGCGACCCCAGAACCATCAAGGTACAGTCAACGGGTATGGCTGGGGCCTCTTTGACACGAAACATAAAAATAGACGTTTCGATCACCAAGAGCAACTCGGTACTGAACTATGCCATCGCCAGCAGAGGCCGTATGTGGCTGACAGGCGATTCAATCATCCATGGAGACATCTACAGTTCGTGGGACCGCGAGGCGATATCACCTTTCAACATTACGAGCGATTCAGAAGTAAAAGGCACGATTAATACGGTCCTTACCAAAGACCAGATAGCCGACCAGATCTACCAGCTTGAAACTCTCGACGAAGACGGCAATCCCATGTTTGACGAGTACGGCGACCGCATTTACAGCGATGATGACGAGGTACAGGGCGAACATGACGGCATCAACTACGACCAGCCCACCCAGACGGACATCCCCGGAATGGACATCGATGACTATGACACAGACATGTATAAAGACATTTGCTTCGCTGTCGGGGGCAACGGAAACATCCCCGGTTCGTCTCAAAGAGAAACCGAATATTTCCCCCATGCGGCAGGCAACTACAACTATCCCCGCGATGGAACGCCCAGCAACACATGGAACAAAAGAATGAGTCGACATGTTTACGAAGGCGAGTATTTCTATAACGTTCGTTTACCCGACAATTACCATGCTCTTTTTAGAAACTGTACGTTTGACGGAGTTCTGTATATAGACTGCTACAAGAGCGGAAGCACCAAATATAATAATGTCAGGTTCGAAGACTGCACATTTAACGGCACGATCGTCACCGACGTTCCCGCAAGATTCAGATGGAGGGACAACTGTCTTTACTTTACCGGAGAAGCTGAATTCGAAAATACGTCTGACATCAGAGAGGCCACTATACTCGCACCTCACTTCAACGTGAACCTGGGTAATACGAACCCTGATCTGAACGAAAATAACATTATCACCGGAGCCATAGTAGGCGGTATCGTTGATGTCCGCGGAAACGCCCAGATATTCGGGACGATCATCTCGATGTGCGACACAACACAGTGGCCAAGCGGATATGTAACAAACATCGGAGCGACATTGAACGACGGCGGAAGTGAAACCACCGAAGCCGGCGATATAGGTACTATTGAAATAACACCCGACAAGGACAACATGCTTCCCAGCGGAATAAAAAGCGACATCGTATTGATGCCCTTATTCTCTACCTATTCTGAAATTTAGGCCTTATCGTAAGACCAACAGATAGAAAAGCAGCAAACATATATTTAAAGGGAAAAGAAAATGAAAACCAAGATAACAATAATAGCTCTGCTTGCCGTATTACTGACCGCGTGCCCCTTTGTCATGGCCGCCAATTCAGGGACAGCCCACAGCAGCACCGATTCAGCCGTCTACTGCATCGACCCCAACGAAATCCAGTATGAATAGCCCATGCATGGTCCATGACGCGGCCAATGTACTAAGGGGCTGCGCATAAATAAACGCTTCATTTGTCGCTCAGATTTGCGTCAGATTCAGTCGCAATCGATTGAGCTAAACCGCAGGCGTAGCTATTCTACGTTGAGGATTTAGCAATTGAGATTCGGCCGAAGATGATGTAAAGATGAGATGAGAAATGTAGTGTTTATTTATACGCAGTTCCTAAGGCTGCTTGTCGCACAGGTCGGTCATTGTCTTGTTTAGCTGTGCTATCTGGTTTTCGATTTTGCTCAGCTTGCGGTTCATTGCGTTCCTGTGGATTATTTGCCAGGAAACTATCTTCAGCAGTGCCATTATGATGACAGCGGTAAGAAAAATTGTCGCAAACATGATCTGGTTTCTGGTCTGACCGGAGTTGAAGAACCTTATCGCGGCATAAACCGCTAGTGCTATCGCGATCAGTGAGTCAAGCATGACCAGGACGACAATTGAGGTCATTTTACGATTGTAAAAGTCCCCCAACATCGTTCTGATCGAGTATTCGTTCGGCTCATCTATCTTATCTTCGGCGGTGATATTGTTTTGCTGGTCATTCATTTTGATTCTCCTTATTTGTTTAAGATGCTATTCAAGAATCATCATATAAAATCCGACTTGCTTTTATTTCATAACCTATTATCACCTAAATATATCTGATGTCTTATGCATTACAGATTACCGAATCTAGAGATTATAGAGGTCGCCTCTTTTTTTGGCCCGCTCCACTGAGTCTTCCATGATAGCGGGGAAGTGTTTGTCCGGGAATATCTTTTTCGAGCCTGCAGCTTTGAATATTGCGCCCTGTTCGAAAACGTTTGGCTTGATCTCATATTCAATACCGCTATCTTTTAATTCTAATCCGTCTAGAGTCGGCACAGTCTTCGGTTCAGGTTCGCAATCACATTCCTCCACCCCCGGGACAAGCATAGGTGTAACTGATCCATCAAGGCCGACATCAAAGTTTCTCATCAACATATCAGTGAAGAAATACCCTTTGTACCATTTGTTATTTACAGATTCGGCAGCTTTTTTAGCCACTTCTTTTGGCTGAACATCAAGCCTTTCCAGTTCATCGTAAATCGCTTTTGTCATTGCCTTGTCGTAGCTGAGATCAGGGTCCTGCATTGCTTTTACAGCAAGCTTAACACCGATAAGGTTCGAGTATACGTCCTCCCATGTGAATGCGGAATTTAACTCGGGATCTATAACAGCAAAGTTTGTGCCGTACCATGTGAGTATTTCGTGCCAAACAAGTGAATTGTGCGCGACGTACGGGCCTATAATGTATGACACCTCTTCTGCAATACGCTGTTTTTCTTCCTTCGGAATATCTTTCCAGTTATCCGGATAAGTTAATGTTACCTTGTGCACTGACAACTCAAGAGTGTAGTTATATGAGAAGCTTTTTTTACTTTTGGCGATAGCTTTTCTTGCAAGGTTAATGAAATGCCTGGTGTTGTCTGCGGCACCTCGAATATGGTAAATATCGATATGCCCGCCCTTGCAGGTGTAGACAAGGCCATTAACCTCAAAAGGGTTATAATAAAAAGAATGCGGCCCTAACTTGTCTGGTTTTGGGAACTTTGTTCCAAATGTATTGCTTGGAAGTGAACCGTATCTTGCTCTTGGAGCATTGATGTGACAGCCTGAGAGGATAAGCATTGCGATTGCGGTCATAAGGACAGCAAGTTTTCCGGTTCGGGATTTTTGGATCATCATTTTGTCAGTTACCTTTTTAAAATAAATTACAATATGGGTTGGTCGACTTCAGGGCCGAATCTTTCTATTGCATCTTCGATAATAAACTTCATAATAACGGGGAAATGCTGAGCAGGCCGGACATTTTTACCCTTGCCGTTTTCGTAGATGATCGAATATATTTTACGTGCCTCGAAAACTCTGGGCTGGATTTCGAGATCAACTTCGAAGCCGGAATCTTCGAGAAAATCAAGATTCGGAGCCGGGCACGGAGTCGGCTGCGACTCATCACAGATACCCGGTACAAGCCATGGAGTGAGCAGGCCATCGTCAAGACCTACGTCGAAGTTTCGTTTTTTCATGCGAACATCAAAATAGAACAATCCTGTGTACCAGTCACCTTTAACTGCCTTGACGGCTTGTTTGGCAACGGAGGACGGCTGGACGTTGAGCCTTTTGAACTCCTGATCGATGAGCGCCGTCATGGCTTCATCGAAAGTGTGATCGGTGTCTTTCAAGGCCTCGACAGCGAGGCAGGTTCCAAGCAGATCGGAGTACGTATCCTCCCACGAGAATGATGAAATGTACTCGGGGAAAATGCCCAGAGTGGAATAGCCGAACCACGTTATTATTTCGTGCCAGATAGTGGTTGTCTGAGCAAGGTACTGGCCAAGATTAATGGACAGGTCTTCGGCGATATTCTTTTTGTCCTCAGGGGACAGCGTTTCCCAGTTATCAGGGTAACGTATCGTCAGGACAAATCTTGAAGGCTCTATCATCTGAAGTGTGACCTCTTGTTTTTGCTCCATAAGATCGTCGAAAACCACCTTGCTGATATATGCGGTCCTGTCGGCTGCTTCGCGGAGATGGCCAATATCGATAAAACCAGCGTTGCAGGTGTAGACCATTCCGTTCTTTTCGGTGAGGAAGTTTCCTGAGCGTTGATGGCTGCCCATTTTGTCCGGGGCAGGAAACGCGATCCCGTTGGGCGCTCCAAAATACGCACCTCGGAGCCTTGGTTTTGGATTGGCTGTGTTGCATCCCTGAAACAGAGCGAAAGTCGGGATAAGCAGAACGATTGCCAGACGAGCGTATATAGCACGCAGTTCACTGCGGCGTCTAAAAACAAGCTGAGGTATCGTTATCATATTGCCTATGTTTTGAAATATTGTCATGACATATCTAAAGCAAGCTGAGGTTTTGGTCATCTCTTAGAGCCATTGGTTTTCCGAGGATTTCAGCGTACAGGATACCTTTTTTAATTTCGTTACTATTCTGGAAAAGTTTCAAAAGATTCTGCTGAGCAGCCGGAGCCGGAGCCGATGCGACTCTTTGAGCAGCAGGCTTTGGCTGGTGGACCGTCCGTTTTTTTGGTACCGATTTCCTTTGAGATACCTGTTCCTTGGCAGAGGAAGGTGATTGGCTGAATCGTTTCCTGTCTGGCTGTACCGATACCTGCTTGATATTTGTAGAACGCTGAACCTGTTTGGCAGGCCGCTGGGCAGGTGTTTCCCTGTGAACGGGTACAGGCCTTTGAGCCCGCACAGGAGTTTGCGCAGGACGAGCAACAGGTATCGGTCTGACCTCGGGTCGAGGCTGGATACGCTGAGGGATCTTCTGAACCGGAGGCATGTCATTCTTTGGCGCATAGGGCAGATTTTTTGCGCGGCGCGTAGTTGTATAGTCAACGTTGCCAGCCGGCTTATTGGCCTTGGACATTTCAGTAGGCTGTTCATCCAGCTTCTGCTGCTGTTTGCGTTCGGCGATCATCTTTGATATGTTTACGACTCCATAAAAAAGAAAGACTATCACCGGCACTATCCAGCCGCCTCCACCTTCGGCCAGTATTAATTTTTCTATCGAATCAATCATATTTTGCTATTCCTTAGTTTCACCTTCTTTTGGAGGCTGAGCGATGGAGTCTCGCATTGATGTGTCGGCCATGATGTTCTTCATCTTGTAGTAATCCATGATACCAAGGTTGCCCGAACGGAACGCTTCTGCCATTGCTTTGGGGATCTCCGCTTCGGCGAGTACAACCTTTGCGCGGTTTTCGTGTACAAGTGCCTTCATTTCCTGCTGACGAGCGATAGCCATCGAGCGGCGTTTTTCGGCTTCGGCTTTTGCACGTTCCTGGTCAGCGTATGCCTGGGCCTTTTGCAGCTGGGCACCGATGTTCTCGCCTACGTCGACATCCGCGATATCGATAGATAGAATCTCAAAAGCGGTTCCCGCGTCAAGTCCTTTGGACAGGACAGATTTTGAGATATTGTCTGGATTTTCCAGAACGCTTTTGTGGTTTACCGCAGAACCGATTGTTGTGACGATACCTTCGCCAACACGGGCGATGATGGTTTCTTCTGTCGCTCCACCGATAAGCCTTTCGATATTAGCTCTGACGGTAACTCTTGCTTTTGCCCTTAGCTGAATACCATCCTGTGCCACGGCATCGACAGTCTGCCTTCCGTGCTTTGGATCAGGGCAGTCGATGACTTTTGGATTAACCGATGTTTGAACTGCTTCGAGGATATCACGGCCAGCGAGGTCGATAGCTGTTGCAGTCTGAAATGTAAGCTCGATGTTAGCGCGGTTGGCTGCGATCAGTGCACGGACAACATTGGGAACTCTACCGCCTGCGAGGAAATGGCTTTCAAGGTCCCTGGTAGAGATTTCGAGACCGGCCTGGATGGCTGTGATCTTGCTGATAACGATTGTTCTGGTATTGACCTTTCTTAGCCACATCCCGATGAGCGCCATAAAGGTCACGTCAGCACGGGCAGCCTTTGCCTGTATCCACAGTCCGAGAAACTTCAAGACCATAAGAACGCAGACCAGTAATATTACACCTATTACTACAGCTACCGCGATTAGTAGAATACTGCCCGGATTTGCTGCCAAAACTGAAGTAAAATCTAACATCATTATACCTTTCAGAAATATGTTATTCATTAACTCTTACGGTCAATTGTGTTCCTTCGACCTTTATTACTGTAACTATTATATTTTTATTAACATAGCCTGTTTCGGCTACACATTCAACTCTTTTACCGTCAAAATCTACCATTCCG
>DAOWHR010000206.1 GCA_030641315.1 Anaerohalosphaeraceae bacterium
CGGACAGGATGCCACCTACGGCGATTCTAAAACACCGGTCGTCTGGTATAAGCCGAAAGACAGTGAAAACTATCGAGTTATCTTTGCCGATCTGTCTGTCAAGGAAGTCGTCGCCGGGCAACAGCCAAAGTAATACTCTAACAACTAACGTAACAAATATAAGACCCGGTAATGATACCGGGTCTTTTTCTAATTAATGTGTAGTTAAGATTGCTTTGAACTACCGTATGCACCGTCTTTTTTGACGTTTGAGGGGAAATTATCGATAAAATTTCGGAAATTCTGTAACGAATTCTTCTGCACGGCGTCTATGGGGGTGAATAGGCTGGTTTTTCAGTTGATCTTTTAATAATAAATATTTAATGAATACCAGATTGGTATAAAAAAGTACGCGTTGGAGGTTTGGTAAGTAATTGTAAACAAAAAGATTAGACCACGCATAATGCGCATTTTTTTATGTTGATCGGTATAAAAGATTTTACTTGACCTGTTTTTATCGGTCGTTAGAATTGTAATGAGTATTCCGGATGTGTTTCGTACTGCTTGTGTTGAGCAGGATAATGCGAATCACAATGGGCGATTAGTAAGGATTTAAGGATAACCTTAACGCCTTTCGTCGTCGGTTATTTCGGCTGAAAGGCCGGGAGCCTAGCAAGAAGGAGTATCACTATGGGTATTTTCAGACGTTTACACAGGATCACACTGGGCAGGATCGAAACATTTCTCGACAGGGCAGAGGACCCGGAAATGGTTTTTCCAGTTCTGCTAAAGGAGATGCAGGACCAGCTTTCCGCAGCCACAGAAGCCGAGGCAAAAGCGCTTACCGCGTTAAAAATGAGTCAGAGGGACCAGACCAACATTAAGGCCAAAGTTGACCGCTATGGCAACGGTGCTGCATTGGCAATTGACAAGGGCGATGAACAGACGGCTCGAATGAGCGTTGAAGCTCAGATCGATGCGGAGAAAAATCTCGCCTTCGCTCAGCAAAATGTTGACTGCGCCACCGACTCTCTCGATCACGCGACCGCCGCACGCAAACGAATCCAAAGACAGCTCGATGAACTCCAGGTCAAAAAGGAAGAACTGCTAACCCGTGCCCGTGTTGCCAAGGCTCAGAAAAAGATCCAGCGTACGGTCTCCGGCTCAGCAGGTTCCACTGACAGCATTCTTGATGCGGTAGCACGGCTCGAATCCAGTGTCGAGGAAACCGAAGCCGAACTTGAGATACAGTCAAACCTCACCGGCGAAGGTACGGCAAGCCCTTCACTTGAAAGGCGCCTTGACGAACTTGGCCATGAATCCGAGATCGAAAACCGTCTCGCCGCTCTGCGCAAGCAGGTTGCTGACAAGAAAAGCCAATAGCCGTTTTCACGTTCAAATGTAAATCGTGTGTCCGCTGTTGATCGGTCTACTGCCGTCAAACAGCCAACATACGAGAGAGGAGCATATAAAATGTCAATATTTGACAGGATACAACGCATAGCCAAAGCCAATATAAACTGGCTTCTGGATAAGGCCGAACCAGCCGAGCAGGAACTGGAATCACGTATAAAAGAGCTTGAAGAAACGATCCTTGAAGGCAGGGAAAGTGCCGCAGTTTATGGTGCGACATTTAAAAGGCTTGCCCGTGAGATAGAACAGTTGACCGAGCAGGAAACGGAATTTACCACTCGTGCTGAAACAGCCCTGAAAGCCAGCGACGAAGCGTCCGCCCGTGCCGCGCTGACTGAAAAGGTAAGACTCACAGAGCGGATCAGCCAGATGACGCCCGGCGTTGAAAAGGGCAAAAAAACTTATGAGATGCTGCGTGACAACATCATCAAACTACAGTTGCAGCTTAAGCAGGTCAAATTCAAATTGCAGGACCTTAAGGCTCGCAAACTAACCGCAGAAGCTCAGGTCGCTTTCGACAAACATCTGGATACCGCCACATCGCTAAACCCTGACGGCGTATCGTTTGATCGACTCGAAGAAAAGGTAATGCAGACAGAGGCACATGTCGAGATCAATCAGGAGATGCGATCTGATTCTTTGACGGATATCGAGCTGGCCCAGCGGTCTCGTGAGCTTCAGATCGATGCCGAACTGCAGGCCATGAAAGAAAAGTTGGAAGATAATTAGCACTGAAAGGGCATTGTTATGCAGGAAATACTGCACGAAGCTTTAATGCCGGTAAATGCGGTTTTCACAATTATGCTGCTGCTGGTGTTGCTGTACTGGATAATGGTGATCCTCGGTGCGCTCGATGTCAGCTTTCTCGATATGGACCTCGATGCTGACTTTGACGCCGATGTGGATGTGGATGTCGACGTTGATGTGGATATGGATATGCAGGGTGGCGGCATTTTACGGGCCTTGCTGGTGTTTTTCTATGTAGGCGAGGTTCCGGTTATGATCATTGTCAGTTTGCTGGCACTGACCATGTGGGTCGTTTCAATGACAGGCAACCATTACTTTAATCCGGCAGGTTCTATGCTTCTGGGTTTACCAATTTTTGCTGCGACTTTATTTGTAAGCGCTTGTGTTTGTAAGGTGACCATTATGCCCATGCGAAAAATGTTCAGTATGTTTGAAAAGGACAGCAATGCTCCAAGGAAAGTGCTCGGCAGAATTTGTACTGTTGTTACGACGGAGCTAACGGATAATTTAGGTCAAGCGGAAGTGTCAACGAAAGGCGCTCCGATATTATTAAATGTGATGGCTCAGCAGGGATGCGTTTTTCATAAAGGCGATGAAGCCGTTGTCATCGAAAAGAATAATGAAAAGGGTGTTTACATTATTGCACCGGTAGAATTGGAGAAATGATTATGTTAGCATTTATAGGTGAAATGGCTTGGATTGTAGCTGGTGGTATCGTTATTTTTATTGCGGGTTTTCTTGCTTTGCTTGTGAAATGTTACCGCAAGGTCTCGCAGGGTCAGGCACTGATACGAAACGGTATCGGAGGGACACAGGTGAGTTTCTCCGGTAAGTTCATAATACCCATCCTGCACAAGGGCGAGTACATGGACATCTCGGTAAAGCGTATTGAGATCGACCGTCACGGCTCACAAGGCCTTATCTGCAAAGATAACCTTCGTGCCGATATTAAGGTGGCTTTCTTCGTGCGGGTTAACAATACCGTCGAAGACGTTACCAAGGTCGCACAGGCTCTTGGCTGCGTTCGTGCCTCGGACGAGCAGGCACTGTACGATCTGTTCGACGCGAAATTTTCTGAGGCATTGAAGAGTGTCGGCAAGCGTTTTGATTTTGCCGAACTGTACGTCTCCCGTGTGAAATTCAAAGAGCAGATACTTGAGATCATCGGCACGGACCTTAAC
>DAOWHR010000241.1 GCA_030641315.1 Anaerohalosphaeraceae bacterium
AGTTTTTGGAGCCGGGTCAGGAACCGTCAGCTGTCTTTAAAGTTGACGCTGATGTGGTCACTGCAAGAGAATACTGCAACCTGCACGGTCTTTGGAAAGGATAATTAAGATGATCGGTAAGAAAATGGAAGATGCCCTCAACGGGCAGATCAATGCTGAATTCTATTCGGCGTACCTTTATCTTTCGATGTCCGCTTATTTTGAGACTATTAACCTGTCGGGATTTTCCAACTGGATGCAAGTTCAGTTTGAGGAAGAACAATTTCATGCTATGAAGATGTTCGGGTATTTGAATGATCGCGGCGGCAAAGTTGTGCTTCAAGCGATTGACACCCCACCATGTAAATGGGACAGTCCTTTGGCGGTACTTGAAGAAACTCTGGCTCATGAGGTTAAGGTTACCGGCCTGGTAAACGATCTTATGATCCTTGCTCGTGAAGAGCGGGACATCGCGACGGAGAATTTCATTCGATGGTTTATCGACGAACAGGTCGAAGAAGAAGATAACGCTAATAAACTAGTCGGGCAGCTTAAGATGATTAAGGATAGCCCTCAGGCATTGTTTATGATTGACAGGGAACTCGGACAACGAGTGTACACGCCGCCCACAGCGGCAGAAGGGAACGCATGATGAGTATCAGTTTCAACGCGGATGAGATTTTTGAGATGGCAATCGAGGCAGAACGCAACGGAGCAAAGTTCTACCGCAAGGCTGCTGAGCAGACCGAGTGTCCTGACGGGAAAAAAATGCTGTTGGATTTTGCAGCTATGGAAGACGGCCACGAAGTTGTTTTTTCAGAGATGCGAAAAGAGCTTACCGAACAGGATAAAGAGTCCCTGACTTTCGATCCTGACGGTGAAGGGGCCATGTATCTTCAGGCGATGGTTAACGCTCACGCTTATGAGGGCAAAAAAGGTCCTGCTGATGAATTGACAGGCAAAGAGAGTCCTGCTGAGATCATCAAGATCGCTATCCGGGCAGAGAAGGACGGAGTTGCTTTCTATCTGGGCATGAAAGATTTTGTGAGCAGTGAGAACGGCAAAGAAAAGGTTCAGGCCATCATTGCCGAAGAAATGGGACACATTAAGACTTTGAATGAGACTCTTGCCGCAGTCGGTAAGTAGCCTGTTCTGTAAGAAAACAATTACGCGCAAAAGTGTCTATGCGGGGCAGTTTTTCCGCATGGACACTTAGCTTGAAATTCGAAGACGGAGACAAAGCATGAAGAAGTACAGATGTTTGATGTGTGGTTATATATACGATCCAGCAGTTGGTGATCAGGATAGCGGTATCGCGCCCGGGACCGCGTTTGAAGATATTCCGGATGACTGGATCTGCCCGGAATGCGGTGTGGGTAAGGATGACTTCGAGCCTGTCGATTAACGGCCGTCAGCTTTAACGGCAGAAATCTTTTTGTAATATCGGCATATTTTACCGGGCTTTAGAGCAATTGAATTTTTAGTGTATCGCTTATACCTATTGCGGCTTCGTCTGACTACGTTGAAAATACTCGACAATGGATAGCATTGGCTGCGTTTTTCGCCTTGTCAGAGACGTCCTCATAACGGCCTAAGTCGATACATAAAAAGTCCAAGTGCTCTAATCTTATCTGCGTTGTATACAACTTGTGACATGAGTTTTGACGGGGGTCTATTGTATGCGTAAAGATATATTGACAGCTATAGTTGTTATCAGCTTTAGTTTGTTGTTTTTCAAAGGGGGTGGTTCTGTGCCGGTTAGTGAAACATGCGCCTCAAGCGGCGATGCAGGAAAAGGCAATGCGCTCAAGCATTCGCTAAGTCCCTATCTGCTTCAACATGCCGATAACCCTGTGGACTGGATGGAGTGGGGCGATAAGGCTTTTGAACGCGCCCGAAGCGAGGGTAAGCCGATCTTTTTGTCTATCGGTTATTCTACATGTCACTGGTGCCATGTAATGTCGCATGAGAGTTTCAGCGATCGGCGAATAGCTGCGATAATGAATAAATATTTTGTTTGTGTCAAGGTTGACCGCGAGGCGAGGCCCGATGTTGATTCCGTTTACATGCGTGCCGTACAGGTAATGACCGGCAGCGGGGGGTGGCCTTTGTCAGTGTTTATTACTGCCGACGGCAAACCGTTCTATGGGGGAACCTATTTTCCGCCGACAGATGGATACGGCAGGCCGAGCTTTGAAAAAGTGCTCATCGCAATCGCTGACGCATGGACAAATGATCGGGAGAAACTGTTGAATTCGGCAGGAAAGCTTAGCGAATTAATTTCTATCGAACCGGAATCGCAAAGCGGAGTCAAGTTGTCTGCGGATATGCTGGATACCGCGTCAAAGAAGTTGTCGAGCGTTTTTGACAGCGTTAACGGGGGATTTGGCAGGGCACCAAAGTTTCCACAGCCGAGCAATCTTTCGATGCTGCTGACTCATTACTATCGCACGGGCGACAAAGATGCTTTGAAGATGGTTGAGACCACGCTTATGAAAATGTCACAGGGTGGAATGTACGATCAACTCGGTGGTGGTTTCCACAGGTATTCAACGGACGAGGAATGGCTGGTTCCGCATTTTGAGAAAATGCTTTATGACCAGGCACTGATAAGCCGCAGTTTACTACAGGCGTATCAGTTGACCGGTGATGAAAAATACGCGAAAATCGCACGGGAGGTATTCGATTATGTTCTGCGTGATATGGTCGATGAGCAGGGCGGTTTCTATACTGCTGAAGACGCGGACAGCGAAGGCGAAGAAGGCACGTTCTATGTCTGGGGTAAAGGTGAGATCGATAAACTTCTGGGCGATGACGATGCAAAGATATTCAATCGTTACTACGGCGTTAGCGATGCGGGGAACTTTGAAGGCAAAAATATATTGCATGTCGCAGCTGATCTTGACGAGGTTGTCGGGGAGTTGTCAATGTCGAAAGAAAAAGTTTCCGATGTGTTAAAGAAGGGCAAAAAGAAGCTATTTGACGCAAGAGCGAAAAGGGTTAGGCCCCATCGTGACGAGAAGATCATTTCGGGCTGGAACGGTTTGATGATCGCTTCATTTGCACAGGCGGGGCGTGTGCTTGGAGAGAATAAATACACAGAGGCTGCTGGTAAATCGGCGGATTTTGTTCTGAGCCGATTGGTAGTTGACGGACGGCTCAAACGTTACTATGCAGGCAAAATGTCCGATCATGACGGTGTGCTTGACGATTACGCGTTTATGATACTTGGGCTGACGGAGCTTTACCAGAGCGATTACAATCCGCGATGGCTGGTTGAGGCAAAGAAGCTGAGTTTTTCGATGATAGAACTGTTTTTTGATACAGGCGATGGCGGTTTTTATATTACCGGCTCTGACAGCGAACATCTTCTATACCGGGGCAAGGATGTGTATGACGGGGCCATTCCCAGTGGTAATTCTGTCGCGGCTGAGGCTTTGCTGAAACTCGGTCATTTGACAATGGATAAGCAATTGCTTGCAGCAGCAGAGAAGACTCTGCAATTATTTTCCGGCAGATTAGCCGACGGTTTCGGAGACCTGTCCGAGATGCTTATGGCGGTGGATATATTTGCAGGACCACGGCAGGAGATAGTTATCGCAGGAACGAGGGGCGAGCGAAATACCGACAAAATGCTCGATGTCGTGCGAAAAGCGTTTTTGCCCCGCGCGGCAGTTCTTCTGCATGGAAACGACATCAGGATCGAACAGGTCGCAGGCTTCATTAGGCCGCAGGTAATGATCGCAGGGAAGCCTACCGCATATTTCTGCGAAAATTACGCCTGCCAGGAGCCGATGACCGATATAACTAAAGTTAAGGAACTTATCGATCAATTGACTGGAAGGAACGTTGATGCCGAAAGTCGAACCATTGCCGAGTAAGATGGAAATACTCTGTGCCGAAACGCCCGGAGAACCTTGCGGAATGGTTGTATTTGGCGCATCGGGAGATCTGACAAGAAGAAAGCTTCTGGGCAGTTTGTTCAGTCTTTATCGAAGGGGTTTGCTTAGCGACAAGTTCTACCTTATCGGCTGCGGACGCAAGGAGCTTAGCGACGAGGATTACAGGAAGGTTGCAGCTGAGTCCATCAAATCCTCTCAAGCCGACGACGGGCAGGTCGATTCATTTTTGAGCAAGATCCATTTTGTAAGCGGCAATTATGACGACATAGGTTTTTATGAAAAGATCAGGGACAGGCTCAACGAACTTGACGATAAGTTTGAATCGTGCGGCTGTCATATGTTCTATCTTTCTGTTCCTCCCAGCTTATACGGGCAGATAGCATCTTTGCTTAGCGAAGTTGAATTGAACAAGCCCGGCAGATGCAACTGTCCCGGTCAGCCAAGACTTGTCATTGAAAAGCCTTTCGGCCGTGATCTGGCAAGTGCTGTCGAGTTAGATGAGCAAATACGCAGGCATTTCCGTGAGGAGCAGATATATCGTATTGACCATTACCTGGGCAAAGAGACCGTTCAGAATATTCTCATGTTCAGGTTCGCTAACGCGATATTCGAGCCGCTCTGGAACCGAAATTATATCGACCATGTGCAGATCACAATTGCAGAGTCTTTAGGTGTCGAGCATCGGGGCGGGTATTATGACCGCAGCGGAGCGCTTCGTGATATGTTCCAGAACCACATGCTTGGAATGCTTTCGCTAGTTGCGATGGAGGCACCGACATCGTTTCAGGCTGACGATGTTCGCAATGAGAAAGTCAAACTTCTACGCGCGATCCGGCAAATACCTGTTGACCAGATGGACAAGTATATTGTCCGCGGACAGTATGGCCCGGGAGATGTTGACGGTCAGCCGGTTTGCGGGTATACGAAGGAAGAGGGCATCGATCCTGATTCATCGACGGAGACATATCTTGCTGCGAAACTGTTTGTCGATAACTGGCGATGGAAGGATGTTCCGTTCTACCTGCGGACGGGCAAACGGCTTGCAGAACGTGTTACCGAGATAGCTATTACATTCCGGTCAGTGCCTCATTCGATGTTCGCTTCGGTCGGCCTCGATCAGATGCCGCGAAATATTCTGGTGCTTAAGATTCAGCCGAACGAGGGAATCCAGCTTGGTTTTCAGGCCAAAAGACCCGGCTCGAAAGCGTGCATGAGTACCCTGCAGTTGAGTTTCTTCTATAATGAGGTTTTCGGAACCTCGCCTCCCGAATCGTACGAACGGCTGCTTCTTGACTGCATGGTGGGCGATCAAACTCTTTTTACACGTCAGGATGATATTGAAGTTGCCTGGAAACTGCTGACGCCGGTTCTTGAGCAATGGCAAAGCAGCGGGCAGAAGCCTTTTGAGTACCCATCAGGCGCTGAAAGTTTCCTTCATGCTGATATGCTTATCGAAGAAGATGGTCGAAAGTGGCGAAATATCTCATAATTTAGCCGAATTCGGCAGTTTTTTGCTAAAATCTAAATAATACACTATATTTCCACAGGTTTAGTAGGGTATAGTCGTTTACTTTAATAGAATATGATGATTTATCTTTACGACCACTGATGGAGGTTTTTGATGCGAGTCGGATCACTGGTTTTTGTTATTATAGCGTGCTTTGGTTTTGGCAGGGTCCTTGGCGGTGAGGGCAGTCTGACAGAATTGTCGGATTATATCGAATACGCTGCCGCTCACAATGCCGGCCTTGCGGCAAGTTATGAATCGGCGGTTGCTTCAATGCAGGGCGAAGATCAGGCAAAATCTTTGCCGGACCCGCAGTTTACTTACAACTATTTTTTCGAACAGATCGAGACAAAGGTAGGCCCTCAGCGTCAGAAAGTCGGCCTTAAGCAGATGTTTCCCTGGTTCGGCACGATAGATGTAAAACGTTCGGCGGCCAGAAAAAAAGCAGCAGCGGCAATGCAGCGGTATGCAGCACAGGGGCTGAAGCTAACTTATGAGGTTACTGACGCGTATTGTGAATACGCATATTTGAAGTTCGCCATTGATAAGACATCCGAGAGTATGGAACTTGTCAAGCACTTCGAGGAAGTTGCCCGCACAAAGTATGCAGCCTCGACGGCAGGGCAGAGCGATGTTATACATGCTCAGATCGTCCTTGCCAGACTTGATGACAAACTGGAAAGCCTTAAAGACCTTCGGGGGGCGATGGTTGTCAAACTCAATTCAATCCTGAATCGCAAGAGCGATGAGACGCTGCCCTGGCCTGATCGAGTGAAATACAGACCTGTTGCCATCAATCAGCAGGAGGTGATCGGCAGGCTTCTGGCAAATAACCCTGAGTTAAAGAGCCTCGACCTTGAGGTTGCAGTTGCCGATGAGATGATCTCACTTGCTAAGAAAGCATTCTATCCTGATATTACCCTCGGTGTCGAGTGGATCGATACGGGCAACGCAGCGGGTAATGTACATGACAGCGGCAAAGACGCCGTTGTGGGAATGTTTGCTATCAGTGTGCCTTTGTGGACCGACGGATATAAAGCAGGGGAGCGGCAATCAAGGGCCGCAAAACGTATGGTTCAGGCACAGAGGGTTCAGCAGGAAAACGAGATAATCACAAGAGCGACAAAGGTGCTCTATGATGTCAAAGACAGAAGCAGAAAGGTGAACCTGTACGGCAATACACTTGTTCCAAAGGCCGAAGAAATGCTTGAGGCAACCGAAGCGGCATACCAGGTTGGTCAGGTTGATTTTTCCACATTGATCGAGTCGCAGAGGCAACTGCTTGATTTTCAGTTGGCCAATGAAAGGGCGGTGGTGGAGACGGCACAGAGACATGCCGAACTGAACATGCTAATGGGAGTCGACATCAGAGAATTTCAGTTGCAAAACGCTAAAAAAACGAAATAAAATGAATTGATCCTTGCAAATTGCCATTAAAACAGCTATTTGCATGAACATATACCCTATGGGAATAGTATGAAACACAAGGCTTTAAGGTGGATATATGAATAAAGGTACAAGTAATATTTTATTAGTGATACTGTCAGTTGCAGTTGTTTTATTTGCTGTCGCCGGCTTTTGGGCCGGGTATCGTTTTGGCGGCGGTTATGATACGCAAGCAGCTCAGTCAGGGGATGACAAGCACGATGAGCATTCTGACACCAAAGAGACTATATGGTATTGTTCAATGGATCCGCAGATACGTCAAAACAAACCCGGCAAGTGTTCTATTTGTTTTATGGACCTGATCCCGCTGGACGATTCCGGTAAGGATCTCGGCGAAATGCAGATCGAGTTTACCGAATCCGCTTTGAAGCTGATGGAGCTTGAAACGGTCGAGGTTGAGCGTACTAATGTTGTCGGCAAAGTCAGGCTATTCGGAAAGGTCGCCCTCGATGAGACCCGGATAAAATATATTACGGCCTGGACAGCGGGGCGTATCGACAGGCTGTTCGTTGATTATACCGGTATCGAGGTTCGCAAAGACGACCATCTGGTCGAGCTTTACAGTCCGCAGCTATTGACGGATCAGCAGGCTTTGCTTGCTGCGATAAGTTCGGCAGACAATGCCGAAACGAATCGATCCGAGCTTGGTACGAAAATGCGTGCGAGCAATGTTGCTGTCGCCCGTGAAAGGCTCAGGCTGCAGGGGCTTAGCGAAAAGCAGATCGCCGAGATAGAAAGTGCGGGCAAGCCTTTTGAACACATTACCATATATTCACCGATCGGCGGTGTGGTAATTCACAAAAACGCAACCGAAGGGATGTATGTACAGACCGGTTCGCGGATATATACGATAGCGGATATGTCGCGTGTTTGGGTTGTACTCGATGCTTATGAGTCAGATATTGTTTGGTTGAAGTACGGCCAGCAGGTCGAATTTACAACAGAGGCTTATCCGGGGAAGGTGTTCAAAGGTACGATAAGTTTTATCGATCCGCTGCTTAACGAAAAAACACGCACGGTGAAGCTGCGTGTTAATGTTGACAATTCCGACGGCAGACTTAAGCCCGAAATGTTTGTTCGGGCCGTCGTGAATTCCGATATGTCCGGGGGCGGCAGGACAATCGACGCGGCGTTGGCCGGCAAGTGGATATGTCCGATGCACCCGGAGATCGTCAGTGACCACAAGACAAATTGCGAAATATGCGGGATGGATCTGGTTACGGTCGAGTCGCTGGGGTTCGCCGCAAATGCACCTGGTGAAGGTTCGCTGGTTATCCCTGTTTCTGCGGCTCTTGTGACCGGTAAACGAGCGATAGTATATGTTCAGGTTGACGGGAAAGAAAAGCCTACCTTCGAGGGCAGGCAAGTGGTTCTGGGGCCTCGTGCAGGTGACAAGTATGTTGTTGTCAGCGGTTTATCGCAGGGCGAAAAGGTGGTAGTACACGGCAACTTCAAGATCGATTCGGCGATGCAGCTGAAGGCAAAACCGTCCATGATGTCATCCCATGAAAACCCCGGCCAGGAAATGGTTCAGAAGTTGTGTCCGGTGATGGGAGGGGCGATCAATAAGGATATTTTTATAGAGTATAAAGGCAAGAAGGTTTATTTCTGCTGCCCCGGCTGTGATGCCGAGTTCAAAAAGGATCCAGAAAAATACATTGGTAAACTGCCTCAATTTAAAGAATAGTTTAGACGATAATTTAATCTTTGAAAGGTTGGAAAAATGAGAGATGTGAGTAGAAAAATAATAGTTGGCTCGATGGTCGTTGTACTGTGCGTTGCAATGGTCGCAGCTTTCGCAGGCTGCAAGGAAAAAACAGCTCAGGCGGAGATTTGCCCACCTGATTGTACCAAACCTTGTTGCGAAGGCAAAGATGCTGCTGCAACGACGTGCAGTGTTGACTGCACAAAAACATGTTCCGCTGACGAAGACGCTGCAACTGAAGCCAAAACGTGTGGTCCCGATTGCACGAAACCATGCTGCGCAGACGAGGACGCTGAAGCAAAGACTTGCGGCCCCGATTGTACGAAGCCCTGCTGTGCCGATAAAGACGTTGTTGAGAAAGTTGTCGAAAGCACAGTTAATACTGCCGAACAGACAACCTGTCCGGTAATGGGCGGGAAGATCAACAAAGAAATTTTTGTTGAGTATAAGGGCAAGAAGGTTTATTTCTGCTGCGGCGGCTGCGACACAAAGTTCCAGGCTGACCCGGAAAAATATATTGCAAAACTTCCTCAGTTCAAGTCAGAATAAGTTTACTATTGAATACTGATCAGGTTATTCAGCCAGTATTTTTAATATCTGCTTGAGGGGAAACTGTGCGTTTGTGTGGTTTCCCCGTTTGGAAAATAGTAATAAGAATATCAGGACACGAAGCAAATGCAAAACGCCGATGGAAACAATATGACTATCACGGACCGTGTGATCAGGTTCTGCCTTACCAATAAGCTTATCGTGCTTATGGTCGGTTTATTGGTTCTTGGCTGGGGCGTTATGGTCGCACCGTTCAACTGGGATGTTGGCGGTTTGGAAGTTAAGACTGTTCCTGTTGACGCGATCCCTGATTATGGAGAGAATCAGCAGATCGTATTTACATCGTGGATGGGCAGAAGCCCGCAGGACGTTGAGGATCAGATCACGTATCCGCTGACCGTTGCGCTGCTTGGCATACCAAATGTTAAAACGATCCGCAGTTCTTCATTTTTCGGTTTTTCAAGCATCTATGTGATATTCGATGAAGAAGCAGAGTTTTACTGGTCACGCAGCCGATTGCTTGAAAAGCTCAACTCGCTGCCTGACGGGACACTGCCCGACGGCGTTCAGCCTGCGATCGGGCCTGACGCAACCGGTCTCGGCCAGGTGTTCTGGTACACGCTTGAGGGCATGGACAAAGACGGTAATCCGACGGGCGGATGGGGGCTGGACGAACTGCGGAGCGTGCAGGACTGGCAGGTGCGTTATGCTTTGATGAGCGCAGACGGCATCAGCGAGGTCGCTTCGGTTGGCGGTTATATCAAAGAGTATCAGATCGATGTCGACCCGGACGCTATGCGTGCAAACGGAATTACTTTGACCGAAGTTTTCAAAGCTGTAAAAAGTTCCAATGTCGATGTGGGCGCACGGATGATCGAGGTCAACAGCGTCGAGTACATCGTTCGCGGCCTGGGTTTTATCGAGAGTCTTTCCGATATCGAAAACACTGTCATAAAAGCTAACGAAAACGTTCCGATATTTATTAAGGACGTGGCCAAAGTTTCTTTCGGGCCTGCTCTGAGGCGAGGTGCGTTGGACAAAGCAGGCGCCGAAGCGGTTGGGGGAGTTGTTGTTGTCAGGTACGGCTTCAATCCGCTTGAGGCAATAACTAACATAAAGGAAAAGATCGCCGAAATTTCCGCGGGCTTGCCTAAGAAGATATTGCCTGACGGGACCGAGTCGCAGGTTACGGTAGTACCGTTCTATGACAGATCAGGACTGATACATGAGACTCTTGGAACGCTTGAAAGTTCGCTCACCGAAGAGATACTCGTTACGATCATCGTTGTGATCGTCCTTGTGCTGCATTTTAGAAGCTCTATCCTGATAAGCGGCTTGCTGCCGGTTGCCGTATTGATGTGTTTTATCGCGATGAAGGTTTTCAAGGTCGATGCCAACATTGTCGCGCTTTCGGGGATCGCTATCGCTATCGGTACGATGGTTGATATGGGTATCATTATCTGCGAGAATATTTTAAAGCATCTCGATTCCGCTAAAGACGGCGAGAGCACGCTTGAGGTTGTCTACAAAGCTGCCAGCGAAGTAGGCGGCGCCGTAGTTACCGCCGTATCTACGACTGTGGTAAGTTTTTTGCCGGTGTTCGTGATGACCGGCGCGGAGGGCAAACTGTTTAAGCCGCTGGCGTTTACCAAGACTTTTGCGTTGGCAGCGTCGGTGATCGTCGCTCTTACGATGATACCGCCTGCGGCACAGTTGCTGTTTGGTCGAAAAGGACAGGGCAGAAAACTATGGCAATTTGTTCTTGCCGCAGTGATGATCTCAGTTGGTATCTGGGCTGGTATCAGATACGACTGGTGGATCGGCGGGATAGTTGTTCTGATAGGGGGGTATAATCTGCTTAGGCCCATGCTGGGCGCATCGATAATTTCTAAGACGAACAATATTATCAATATCTTAGCTGTGCTGCTGGTCGGTATCGTTCTGACGAGGCACTGGATGCCTTTGGGCATAAGCAACGGTATTATCCGCAATTTTATAATGGTAGCCGTTCTGATCGGCTCGCTGCTGATATTTTTCAAATTTTTCCAGCACTTTTATCCGGTGATCCTCGGCTGGTGTCTGCGGCATAAATTATTGTTTTTGTGCCTGCCTGTCGTTGTTATTATTTGCGGCATAAATATCTGGCGCGGGCTTGGCAAGGAATTCATGCCGCCGCTGAACGAGGGATCGTTTTTGTATATGCCCTCTTTGATGCCTCATGCTTCTATAGGGGAGGCGATGGACGTTCTGTCCAGGCAGGACGCGGCGTTCGCTTCGATACCTGAGGTCGAATCCGTTGTCGGTAAGATCGGCAGGGCGGAAACACCACTCGATCCTGCGCCAATATCGATGATCGAAACGGTTATCAATTATAAGCCGGAATATGCTCTGGATAAGGACGGTAGAAAGATCCGCTATGCTTATGACAGGGTTAAAGATGAGTATCTTCGAGATGAAAAAGGCTACCTCATCGAGGACAAAAAGGGAAGACCGTTTCGGCAATGGCGAGATCATATAAAAAGCGCAAAAGATATATGGCATGAAATAGAATTCGCAGGTCGGATGCCTGGTACTACCGGTGCTCCGCCGTTGCAGCCGATAGAGACAAGACTCGTGATGCTTCAAAGCGGGATACGCGCAAATATGGCCGTTAAGATCAACGGTCCCGATCTTGAGACCATAGAGGCGGTAGGTCTGAAGATCGAAAAGATGCTTAAAAGCGGGGCTGTCGAAGGCGTCAATACCGGTGTCGTCAGCGCCGACAGGATCGTAGGCAAACCCTACCTGGAGATCGATATCGACAGGACCGCTATCGCCCGCTACGGGATCAGTGTGCGGACAGTTCAGGACGTTATCGAAGTCGCGATAGGAGGCAAAACTATTACGACAACAGTTGAGGGCAGGGAACGTTATCCTGTGCGTGTTCGGTATATGCGTGAGCTTCGTGATTCGCTTGAAACCATCGGCGAAATTCTTGTTCCCGGCGGTGGGGGGGTACAGATACCGCTTATACAGCTTGCGGACATAAATTATGTTCGCGGACCTGCGGTGATCAAGAGCATCGATACCGCCCTGGTTGGGTATGTGCTGTTTGATAAGATGGAAGGCTTCGCCGAAGTTGACGTTGTCAACAGCTGTAAAGAATTTCTGAAAGATAAACAATCCACCGGCGAGCTGGAACTTCCAGACGGTGTTCATTACAGCTTTGCGGGCAGCTACGAAAACCAGATGCGGGCGCAAAAAACACTTACACTTGTTGTGCCGCTGGCGCTGTTTATTATTTTTATGATACTGTATATGCAGTTTAAATCTGTCTCTACGAGCATGTTGGTATTTTCCGGTATTCTTGTTGCATGGGGCGGTGGATTTATAATGATCTGGCTGTACGGGCAAAATTGGTTTTTGGATTTTGGCGTGTTCGGGGTGAACATGCGTGATCTGTTCCAGATACACCCGATCAACCTTAGCGTCGCGATCTGGGTAGGATTTTTGGCTCTGTTCGGGATCGCTTCGGATGACGGCGTTGTAATGTGCACGTATCTTGAGCAGACGTTTGCGAGCAGAAAAATTACAAGTGTTGACGAAATCCGCAAAGGTGTGATCGAAGCTGGCAGCAGACGTATAAGGCCGTGCCTGATGACGACTGCGACGACTATACTGGCGTTGATACCGGTGCTGACAGCGACGGGCCGAGGAGCCGACATAATGGTCCCGATGGCGATACCGTCGTTCGGCGGGATGACGATCGAGATACTTACAATGCTGGTCGTGCCGGTGATATACTGCTGGATAAAGGAATTGACGCTGGCAAAGACGCCTGAGTAAATCAGACGATATGATCGCAAAAAAACTACGGCTGGCTAGCGCAAAAAGGATAGGGTCTGCGCGACAT
>DAOWHR010000114.1 GCA_030641315.1 Anaerohalosphaeraceae bacterium
ACGCTTGAGCGGAAGATGGAGGTCGAGGGTGTCAAGAGCGTTGGGCGGATAATGGTTCCGGTCGAGCAGGTCAAGCGTATTCGTGCAGGTAAGCAGCGGATTCATAAGCGTAAGCTTTATCCCGGTTACGTTTTTATGGAAGTCGAGCCCAAAGAGGATGGCAATATACCGGATGACGCGTTTTTCGTGATTAAAGAGACGATGGGTGTGGGCGACTTTATCGGTACGGAAGGCATTCCGACGGCGATGCGTGATACCGATGTTGCCAAGATGCTCAGGGAAGCGGAAAAGCCGGAAGAATCGCCCAATATCAAGGTCGAGTTTGAGAAGGGCGATGTGGTGAAGATTCGCGAGGGCGCTTTCGAGAATTTCGAGGGCATTGTCGATTCGATCGATTCGGAGCGCGGTATTGTCCAGGTGATAGTTTCGATCTTCGGTCGCAGCACCCCTCTGGATATTGAATACTGGCAGATCGAAAAGGTCTGACGGCGGGCGGCGAACTGGTATATATGGCAACTGGTTGATTTGGTTGTTTGGCGGATATAATTGAAGAAAATTTGACGTTAAGAATTGTTTATCAGGGTGAGTAATGGCGAAAGAAATAACGGGAAAGATTAAACTTCAGGCCTCCGGCGGGCAGGCTACACCTGCTCCTCCGATCGGTCCTGCTCTTGGACAGCACGGTGTTAATATCGGTCAGTTCGTTTCTCAGTTCAACGAGCGGACGAAGGATCTTAACGGTACGACTGTTCCGGTCGAGATTACGGTTTATGCCGACAAGAGTTTTGAGTTTATTGTCAAGAGTCCTCCGGCTGCGGTGCTGTTGAAGCAGGAGGCCGGTCTTGCCAAGGGCAGCGGCGTTCCTAACCGTGATAAGGTCGGAACGGTCACTAAGGCTCAGATCCGCAAGATATCAGAGACGAAATTTGAGGATCTAAACGCTTACGATCTCGATCAGGCTGACAAGATCATCGAAGGTACTGCTCGAAGTATGGGTATTGAGGTCGAGGGTTAACCTTGAGGTAATGTATCAGGTTTTTGCCTGTTGCGTGATTTCGGGTGTGATCTTTCATAGTAAAAATGCCGGGTGTGTTATCCGGTATTAGTTAGCTGACCACGGCGATACAGTGGGAGCGAAATTATAGTTTTGTGTTGTTTGCAGTTTTGGTTATTAAGCCTTGACTATACAGACGACGGAGATTCGCGGAGAAATAAAATGGCATTAAGAAGTAAACGCTACAATAAGGATGCGGAGAGCAGCAGTCAGGACGCTTTTGGTCTTACGGAAGCGATCAAGAAGCTCAAGACGTACAGTTCGGTCAAGTTCGACCAGACAGTCGAGCTTGTGATGCATCTTGGGATCGATCCTAAGCAGGCCGATCAGATGCTGCGTGGGGCTATAAGCCTTCCAAACGGTATTGGTAAAAGTAAAAAGGTTATCGCGTTCTGTGAAGACGGCGATGCTGAAGCGGCCAAGGCTGCTGGCGCTATGGAGGCTGGCTGCGATGAGTTGATCGCTAAGGTTGAAGGCGGGTGGATGGATTTCGATGTTGCAATCGCATCTCCAAAGGTAATGGGCAAGGCAGGTAAACTCGGTAGAATTCTGGGTCCTCAGGGTAAGATGCCCTCTCCTAAGAATGGCACGGTTACCATGGATGTCATTACGGCGGTAAAAGAGTTCGCGGCAGGTAAGGTCGAGTACAGGAACGATGCGGGCGGGAATGTTCACGCTGTAATGGGCAAGCTGAGCTTCGATGAGGCTAAGCTTCTGGAGAACTTAGATTTCTTTATTTCACTCATTAGTAAGGCAAAGCCAATGAGCGTTAAGGGCACTTATATTAAGGGCGTGCATATCAGCGCGACTATGAGTCCCAGTGTCAAGCTGGATGTCGTGTCTTAATTGGCGAGTGTTGAAACTTACTGAATTGTGTGTGAATTCAATAAATAGAAAGTAAACAGGTGATAGAATGAGTCAATTTGTAAAAGGTCTTCTTCAGAACGAGCTTTCGGTTAAGTTTGCCGATGTTACGGATTTTGTAGTTTTGGAAGCCAAGGGTGTTGGCGGCAATGAGAACAATGAGATGCGCGGCGTCCTGAAGGAAAAAGGTGTTAAACTTTCTGTTGTTCGCAACGCGATGATGCGTCGTGCCCTTGAGGGCCTTGAGATGAACGAAGCGATCGTTCTGTTCGAGGCCGGTCCGTGTGCGGTAGCTTATGGCGGCGAGAGCGTTGTTGATGTTGCCAAGGAAATGGAAGTCTGGGCCAAGAAGCTTGATGGCGTGGTTTTCAAGGGCGCATTTGTTGACGGCGAAGCTGTTGATGCAGAAGGTGCCAAGGCTCTTGCCAAGATGCCGACCCGTGCGGAACTTCAGGCTACGATCGTTATGCTTGCCAAGACTCCAGGTGCCAATGTCGCAGGTGCAATTGCCGGTCCTGCCGGTCATATTGCTGGCTGCGTCAAGAGCATTATCGAAAAGCTTGAAGAAGCAGCGTAGATATTAAAGATAATACATGGCTTCGGCGTTTTGCTGATCATGTTTTGTGTTCTATAACAGATAATTTTGGTGCTTTGCGGCTGTCCCGGTGACGGGTTAAAAGAAACGGCGTAGTTTCTGCTATTGTGAGGCCAGATTAACAAGGAGTTTATAAGATGTCAGACGAAGCAAAAACATGGAACGAAGATATTAAGGCTATTGGCGACAAGATCGTTGCCCTCACACTTATGCAGGCTAAAGAGCTTGGCGATTACCTGAAGGAAGAACATGGTATTGAGCCAGCAGCAGGCGGCGCGGTAATGATGGCTGGTCCTGCAGGCGGCGGCGAAGCAGTAGAAGAAGAGAAGAGCTCATTTGATGTTATTCTTAAGGAAATCGGCGACAAGAAGATCCAGGTTATCAAGGAAGTTCGCGCGATCACCGGTCTTGGTCTTAAGGAAGCTAAGGCAGTTGTTGACAGTGTTCCTAAGGCAGTTAAGGAAGGTGTCTCTAAGGAAGAAGCTGAAGAGATGCGTTCACAGCTTGAAGCTGCCGGTGCTGCAGTTGAGATTGCTTAGTATATAAATATCACACTGATGCCGACAGAGGATATTATTGTTTTCTGTCGGCATTGGAGTGTTGCAGTAAAGCGTTCCGAATGCGTATAAAGCGTTTTTTCGGAAGTTAATTAAAGGATGTCGAAGCGGAGAATGATTTAATGAAATCATGGCCAATCCGTAATTTTGGTAAGATCGGTGATGCGATCGACGTACCTGATCTGATGGAGATCCAGCAGATCAGTTACGGGAGATTTCTTCAGAAGGAAATCGCTCCTGAGGCGCGCGCCAAAGCAGGTTTTGAAGCGTTGCTTCGTGAGATATTTCCGATCGTCAGTTATGACAAGAATACACAGCTTGAGTACATCGCGTATGAACTTGAGCCTCCCCGTTATACGCCTGCTCAGTGTCGTGAGCTGCGTCTGACTTATGGTAATCCCCTGAAGATCCGCTGCCGACTCCAGAGGAACAACGCGGATGATATATCCGAGCAGGCGATCTATCTTGGCGAAATGCCTGTAATGATAGGTGGCGGCGAGTTTATCATCAACGGTGCCGAGCGTGTTATAGTGAACCAGCTCCACCGCAGTCCCGGCGTTGATTTCGGCATTGACAGCAAAGAATCTGGTGACCGTATCATGCACGGCTGCCGTATAATTCCTGAGCGTGGCAGCTGGATCGAACTATCGGTGACTCGCAAGGATATTCTTGTTGTTCGTATCGACCAGTCGAGCAAGATCCCTGCGACGACTTTTTTGCGTGCGACGAGCGAGGATATGGGTTCGACCGAACAGATCATCCGTTTGTTCTATGATACGAAGCAGGTAAAGACAAATAAGCTTGATCCAACGATGTGGTCAGTAGGTCCTATCGTTGATACAGATACAGGTGAAGTTCTTGTTGAGGCGGGCTGTCAGATCGGTGACCGAGTTGCCGAGATACAGGCAAGCAGTCTTGGCAGCATCGAGGTTATCACAAAAGTAGGTGATCCTTTGGTCCTGAATACACTCGGAGAAGATGACTGCGACACCCATGAAGAGGCATTGTTGAAGCTTTATGTTCGTCTTCGTCCGGGTAATCCGGCGAATATCGACAAGGCCAAGACACTGTTCGCTGAGAAGTTCTTCGACGAGAACCGTTATCGTCTTGGCCGTGTTGGCAGGTTCAGGATCAACCGTAAATTCAATCAGACCCTTGATGAAAAGGAAATGACGCTGAGGCCTGAGGATTTCCTCAATACGATGAAGTAT
>DAOWHR010000060.1 GCA_030641315.1 Anaerohalosphaeraceae bacterium
GAGGCCGCAGAAGTTACAGCGGGCGGAATTGTATTGCCGGACTCTGCTAAAGAAAAACCACAGCGCGGCACAGTGATCAGCGTCGGCGACGGCAAACAGCTTGAGGACGGCGGACGTGGATCTATGCAGGTAAAAAAAGGTGACGAGGTACTGTTTACCAGCTATGCGGGCACCGAGGTAAAGATCAGCGGCAAGACATATCTAATCATGGAAGAATCCTCTATCATGGCGATCATTGAAAAGTAAATGTTCAATTCAGGCTGAGACGTTATAATGTCCTGGCCAACTAAAATTATCAGGAGATAAAAATGGCAGCAAAAAAAATAGCTTTTGACGTTGAGGCAAGGTCGGCAATCCGCGCAGGAGTATCCAAACTCGCAGCAGCGGTTAAGATCACACTTGGACCCTGCGGCAAAAATGTTATCATTGAAAAATCCTTCGGTTCACCTACAGTAACGAAAGACGGCGTTACGGTCGCTAAAGAGATCGAACTCGAAGACGCTTATGAGAACATGGGCGCTCAGATGGTCAAGGAAGTGGCAAGCAAGACATCAAACGTCGCTGGCGATGGAACCACGACGGCGACGATACTTGGCGAAGCAATCTACTGCGAAGGATTGAAGAATATTACTGCTGGCGCAAACTCTATGCAGGTTAAGCGCGGAATCGACAAGGCTGTTACGGCACTAACAGAAGAGTTGGCAAGCAGGAGTATTCCTGTCGAGTCGAGCAAGCAGGTCCAGCAGGTTGCAACGTGTTCGGCCAACCAGGACGTTGAGATCGGCAAAACCATGGCTAAGGCTATGGAAAAGGTCGGCAAGGACGGCGTTATCACTGTCGAAGAAGGTCAGTCACTCGAGACTACTGTAGAACTTGTCGAAGGAATGCAGTTCGATAAGGGTTACTTGAGTCCTCATTTTGTGAATAAACCTGAGAACATGTCAGTCGTTCTCGATAAGCCTTATGTGCTTATCAACGAAAAGAAGATCAGCTCGATCAAGTCGCTGGTTCCAATTCTTGAGAAGGTCGCTAAACAGGGTCGTCCGCTGCTTATCATCGCTGAGGACGTCGAAGGCGAAGCTCTTGCTACGCTGGTTGTCAACAAGCTTCGCGGTGTATTGAATATCGCGGCTGTTAAGGCTCCAGGTTTCGGTGACAGAAGAAAGGCGTTGCTGCAGGACATCGCACTTTTGACTGGCGGACAGGCGATTTTTGAAGACCTTGGAATCGACATTGAAAAGCTTGAGCTGACACAGCTTGGCCAGGCAAAACGAATCACCATCGATAAAGATGCAACCGTTATCATCGAAGGCGGCGGCAACACTGCTGACATACAGGCACGTATCACACAGATCAAAAACGAGATCGAATCATCGACAAGCGACTATGACATTGAGAAGCTGCAGGAAAGACTTGCCAAGCTGGCAGGCGGCGTAGCACAGATCAATGTCGGTGCCGCTACCGAAGCTGAGATGAAAGAAAAGAAAGCCCGAGTCGAGGACGCACTGCACGCATGCAGGGCAGCGATCGAAGAAGGCATCCTTCCAGGCGGCGGGATTTCTTCGCTGAAGGTTCTTAGCGTTCTCGATAAGGTTAAGTGTGTCGGCGACGAGAAGATAGGCGTTGACATTGTTCGCAGAGCGGTTATAGCTCCGATCAAGCAGATCGCAACTAACGCTGGTCTGGACGGTTCGATCGTAGCTCAAAATGTCATGACAAATGAAGACTTCAATTATGGTTATAACGCACTTACTAAGAAGTATGGCGATATGATCAAGTTCGGCGTTATTGTGCCGACTAAGGTTGAAAGAACTGCTCTTCAGAACGGTGCATCTATCGCATCGCTGCTGCTGACTACTGACGCGGTTGTGACGGATATCCCGGAAGATAAGCCAGCCGCTCCAGCCATGCCGGGCGGCATGGGCATGTAGTATTTGAATTTATGGCGCATCCGGCAATGTGTCGGGTGCGTCTTTTCTTTTTGCGAAAGGACCAACATGGTATTCAGGTTCTATTCAAACCAGGTTCAGAAGGCCTCAAACAGTATCGCGGCAGGAATATTTATTGTCGGGATGCTATTAATAGGCTTTGGTGTATTGATCTATTTGCTGCCGGATTTTTTTGCGACACTTGCGGCAATTGTGTTCTTCATGATCGGGCTGAGTATAATCGGGTATGCGATAAGGCTGTTTGTCGCTACCAGGAAGATGAGTGACCTATCTTCGAACAACAGCGATTATCGCGAAAACGTTTACATCCACACGCCAGGCAATCATCTGGATTAGTGGGGGAACCTCTCTCAACTCATCCAAACTACACATATTGTACGCATCTTTAAATTCTCGTACGCAACATCAAGCGACAAGATATGAACTATCATGGTATTGAAACATGCCCAAGCGTGAGGTTTCTAATTAAGCCTAAGCTCATAGCCATTGGATGGGCTTGGATAATTTGGAGCATTGGCAGGCGGTTTCTTGTAGATCAACAGATCAGCCTTACCTGTGTCCGGGTCAATAAGCAGCGCCTGGCCATGCTGGTCTTTAACCAGGGCCTTGCAGCCCGAGGGGATGGCAAAACCGAAGCTTGCCCCACCACCGCCTGAACTGGCACCCGATGTAATCATGATGATAATCCCCAGAAGTAGCCCAATAATCGCAGATTTGATGTCTAGTTTCATAATGATTCTCCTGCTTAATATATTTTGACGGACATTAATCATATGTCTCAGCCACACTGCTGAGCTTCTTACCCAATAAAATATCAAATTTATCTCGAATACTCAACTTCATTATAATTCTATTTCAGAAATTCTGATCGGTGGCCATCCAATCAAGTTTATCAAAGCTAATGTTTGTTGACATTTTCTACATGTTAGCTTACACTTGGTCGGGTTCGGCGGCTTTGGAATCGTTATCCTGGTCGGCGGCAGGAACGAATTTTACTTAGATGTATGTGGAGCAAACTATGGACCCTTCAATTTTTAAGGCTTATGACATCAGAGGACTGTACCCGGATCAGCTTGACGAAGAAGCGGCATGGAAGATCGGTTACGGTGCGGCACAATTTTTAAGATCGCTGCTTCGCGGGTATGAGCGCGGCCAGGCTAACGCGCAGTCGCTGTGCGTCGGGCATGACATGAGAACGCACAGCCCATCGGTGTCGAAGGCATTGATCGAGGGAATGAATGCTACGGGGGCAAATGTTATCGACATCGGAATGATCGATACGCCTCAGATGTATTTCGCTATCAACCATCTTGGAACATGCGGCGGAGTGCAGGTTACGGCATCACATAATCCTGCACAATACAATGGGTTTAAAATTTCCGGGATCGAAGCCAAGCCTATAAGCGAGGATACCGGTCTTAAAGAGATCAAGCATATTGCGACGGCTCTTCTTCATACAAAGGGCAGATCGGACGGGTCGGTGGAAAAATGTTCACTGGTCGACGGTTACAGCGAACACGTTCTCAAATTCCTGACACCAAAGCTTAAGCCGCTAACGATCGTTATTGACGCATCGAACGGCATGGCAGGCAAGAGTGTACCGGAGATATTTTCAAAGCTGCCTATCGAGATCATTCCATTGAACTTCGAGCATAACGGAACATTCAAACACGATCCAAATCCGCTGGTCGATGCTAACCTTGAAGAATTGAAACAAACTGTAGTCGATACCGGAGCGGACTGCGGGGTATGCTTTGACGGTGACGCTGACAGGCTTATGATGGTCAACGAGCAAGGCGAAAACATCGGCTGTGATATACTTACGGCACTAATGGTTCCATATTTTCTGAAGAATAATCCAGGTTCGGCAGTTGTTTATGACCTTCGTTCGAGCCATGTTGTTCAGGAAGAGATAATCAAGTACGGCGGGACACCGCGTCGTGAGCGCGTGGGGCATTCTTTTATGAAAAAGACACTGCGCGACAGCCATGCGGTTTTCGGCGGCGAGCTTTCAGGACACTTCTACTATCGTGACAACTACTTTGCTGATTCCGGAATGATAACGCTGGTGCACATGCTCAATATTCTGAGCGCTACAGACGCACCGGTCAGCGAACTGGTCAAGCCGCTAAGACGATATTTCTGCAGCGGCGAGATGAACTTTAAGGTTGAAGATAAGGCGGCGGCGATGAAGGAACTTTCCCGCAATTACGCTACCGGGCAGATCGACGACCTTGACGGTGTTACTATCCAGTTCAAGGAATGGTGGTTCAACGTAAGACCTTCTAATACCGAGCCGCTGTTGAGGCTCAATGTCGAGGCCAAGACGCAGGATCTGCTGTACGATATGCTGGATGAATTGCAGCAAATACTGGGTGAGCCTGTGGATCATTGACAGCAACATAATTAAAGACTTGAAACGGCCTGTGATAAGCAGGCCGTTTTTTTGCCTATACGAATAAGAGGATTTGAAGAAAGGGATGATATGTCATCTTTACTTTTGAGTCGGCGTGATTTTCTAAAGATTTCGGGGATGGGATCGATTTCGTTGAGCTTTGGGGGCTGCGGGGGACAGTTGTTCTCAAATGCTAAAGAAAACAGCAGGCCCAACATTATTTTAATCATGGCAGATGATATGGGGTATTCGGATATCGGCTGCTATGGAGGTGAGGTTGAAACACCGAACCTTAACAGGCTAGCCGATAGAGGGCTGCGGTTTTCACAGTTTTATAACGCGGCAAGATGCTGCCCCACACGGGCGGCACTTATGACGGGACTGTATCCGCACAGGGCAGGTGTCGGCAGAATGGTTAATCATGGCAATGAAAACAAAGGCGTGAAGGGACCTTACCAAGGGTATCTAAACGATGAGTGCGTTACCATAGCTGAAGTGTTACGGCAGGCAGGCTACAGAACGCTAATGAGCGGTAAGTGGCATGTTGGAGAGAACAAGGGGCACTGGCCTACCGATCGCGGTTTTGACAGGTACTTCGGATTGATAAGCGGAGGGGCGAATTATTTTGACATCACAAAGTCTAAAGCCAAGGGGGTTGTAAGGCAGATGGTTGCTGACGGCAAACCTTATACGCCGCCTAAAGAAGGCTTTTATCTGACAGAAGCATTTACGGAAAACGCTGTTAATTTCATTGACGAATACGGCAAAGAGGAACAGCCGTTTTTTATGTATGTGGCATATACCGCTCCGCACTGGCCGCTTCATGCGCTGCCTGAAGATATTGTGAAATATCGAGGCAAGTATATGAAGGGCTGGGATATTTTGCGACAGGAGCGCTATGAACGAATGAAAAAGATGGGATTGGTTAAGGACGAATGGGAGCTTTCGCCGCGGGATAAAGCAGCAAAGGCATGGGCAGATGTCGATAAGGCCAGGAAGGATCTGATGGATCATAAAATGGCGGTGTATGCCGCTCAGATCGACAGGATGGATCATGGGATAGGCAGGATCATCGAAAAGCTGACCGAAGTCGGAAAGCTGGATAATACTTTGATATTGTTTTTGTCTGATAACGGCGGATGCGCAGAGACCGGGATATGGGGATTTGATAACAGGAAAAACGGACTGCCTCCAGGCGGAGTGGATTCGTATATGAGCTATGGTTTGAGCTGGGCAAACGCATCGAATACTCCTTATCGGCTGTATAAAAAGAACGCACACGAGGGAGGTATCGCAACACCATTAATCGCTCATTGGCCCGCGGGTATCAGGAGCAGGGGCAGGATCGTTAATCATGTGGGCCATGTTATCGATGTTATGCCTACGTTATGCCAGGCAGCAAAGACTAAATATCCTGATGAATTTAACGGCAGGAAAATAAAGAGTGTGGACGGTAAATCTTTTCTGGATGTGTTGAAAGGAAAGAAAAACGCACCACATGACACTATCTGCTGGGAACATTACGGCAATAAGGCTGTCAGGCAGGGAAAGTGGAAGCTGGTTTCCGTTAACAAAAGCAAGTGGGAGCTTTATGATCTTGATAAAGATAGGACGGAACTTAACAATCTTAGCGAGAAGTATCCCGATAAGGTTGTCGAGCTGATTGATATCTACAAGGCCTGGGCGATACACTGCAATGTTTAACTTCACTTTTCGGTTGGTTCGCTGATATTTTCCGCGATATATTTTAATTGTTGCATAACTTTCAGCCGCTGGGTGCATTTTAGTTCGCAGGCCCCGCATTGCAGGCACTGATCTGGTGCTGCGGAACAGTCCGGGTTATTCGGATTTACGGTCCACGAATATTCAGCCTTTGCTTTTGCGGGAACCTTCAGCAGTCTGGCAAGGTAGGCGACCTTCATCATGGCAGGGATATCGATCTTTGCCGGGCAGGGTAAGCAATATTTGCAGTTTGTGCAGAAGCCCATGTTCTCTTTTGAAATTTCTGCCATGGCTTGTTCGACAGCGGCTGTCTGGTCTGCGGTCATCGTGGGCTTTTCGTAGTTTTCAATCGTAGATGTTATATCAGATGGCTTAGCAATTCCTGTGATAATTGTGTCGACATTATTGTCGCCTGAAAGATAGCGATGCGCGGCTTCAATAGGAGATTCAATTCCTGTGGAATCTTTGACAGCATTGTTTATGACGGGAGATTCCTCAGTAAACATACCCCCGCCCATCGGATTCATAACAATGGTACCGATTCCTTTGTCATGTGCCTTTTCGACAAGTTCTTTGTATGTCGGATTGATCATGTTGTATGTGAAAAGAACGACTTCGGCCCAGTCTGCGCGGTCTATGTAGCGACAGACGTTTCGGGGAGTGTCATGTGTTGTAAAACCGGTGTGTTTTACGAGACCTTCATCCATTGCACGAATAATGCCCTCAACCATGCCACCCTTACGAGTTGCGAATTCAAAATGGGCCGGTTTGTAAATGTTCCAGACCTGATAGAAATCGACATATTCAACATCCAGCCGTTCAAGCGATTCGATAATACGTTTGTATGTGCAGTCGGCTGAAGCATCGTCATCTTCTTCGATCTTCCGCAGCCACGGGGACCACTTGGTTGAAAGGATGACTTTTTCGCGATAGCCGTTTTTCAGAGCTAAACCAACTTTTCTTTCGCTGTCCGGATAGCCCCGGCAGGTGTCGATATAGACCATGTTCGCATCTATTGCCTGCCGCAAAAGAGCGGTTGACTGTTCATCGTCTTCGGGCAGTCGCATGGCGCCAATACTGACCGGATAGACCTTCAGGCCTGAGCGTTTTCCAAGATCGACAAGTTGCATTTGTTTGGCAGACATTTTGAATTCCCCCATTCAACAATGGCTATCTAAGATACTGGTTGTGACGTTTTTCCATGTCAATGGTCGTTGCCGGTCCGTGGCCGGTATAGACGGTTGTGTTATCGGGCAGGATAAGGAGTTTTGTCTTTATGCTTTCTATAAGCTGGTCAAAGTTGCCGCCCGGCAGATCGGTTCTTCCTATCGAACAGGCAAATAGAGTGTCGCCTGCAAATAATACGTTATCCTGTTTAGAATAGAGGCTTATACCCCCCTTAGTATGGCCCGGCGTGTGGATAACCTGCAATGTAATACCGGCAAATTCTAAAACTGACTCCTGCTCGATAAGATCATCGGGCGGGTCGCACTTGAAAACTCCGTTAGCAAGAACGGAAAGATTTTTGACGGCGTTGGTAAACATTTTCTTGTCTTCCGCATGAACAAGAGCCTTGATGTGTGGATAAGTTTTTCTAAGCGGTTCGATGCCGCGGATGTGATCGACGTGGCCGTGGGTAAAAATTACAGCGACAGGATTGAGCTGATTGTCGCGAAGATAATCAAGCAACGGACCGGCATCCAGACCGGTATCTATGATGAGGCAGTCTTTGGCCTGATCATCAGCGGTAAGGACGAAGCTGTTCGTCTCAAATTCACCGAGAACAAGATTGTGAATATTCATACATTCTCCAGATTTCAAAGGTGCAAAGTCTACACACATAATGGTATCAAGTCCAGCAAAAAACGCATTTCATGGCAACCAGGACCAAATGAATACAAAGCAGCTTGTACACGATACGGCTTTAGAGTATACTACGCACGGCACTATCTATTAGTAAGGGAGATCAATATGAACCGTATTTTCACGACAGGACTTGTGTTAATTATTACTGCAACGGGAGCCTGTTTTGGTCAATTTGTACCATTCGTTATCAGCGAAAAACCCAATCCTGATTCCCCTATTTCTGTTCCTTATAAACCTGTTGCCGCTGACGGGGAGCGGATCATCGTAAAAGATGGACATTTTAGCGTGGCGGACGAGCGAATTCGACTGTGGGGAGTTAACCTTTCATTCGGTGCGAATCTGCCCAGCCATGAGGATGCTCCTTTTGTCGCGGCAAGAATGGCGGCAAGCGGGATCAATACCGTAAGGCTTCATCATCTGGATACGAGCTTTTTTCCAAGGGGAATCTGGGACGGGGATAAGAAGACGGAATTCAGCAAGGAAGCATTGGATAGGCTGGACTTTTTTATCGATCAGCTCGCCAAACACGGGATATATGTCAATCTGAATCTGCATGTCGGCCGTAAGCACAGTAAGTATCTTGCGATCGAAGAAAGCGAGCGTCAGTATGATAAGATCACAACGATCTTTACACCGGTACTAATAGATGCTCAAAAAAAATACGCGAAAGACCTGCTTGATCGTACTAACCGTTATCGCAATGTGAGATATGCTGACGACCCGGCAGTTGCAATCGTAGAGATCACTAATGAGAACAGTTTTTTCATGTGGGACGGCGAAAGCACGCTGCGAAATCTGCCGGACTATTACGCCGATATTTTGCAGGACAAGTTCAACAGGTATCTGCTTGGAAAATACGGCAGTACCGACAGCCTTGCACGGGCATGGTGCATGGGACAGCAAGAGCTTGGAAGCAATCTGATTAACAAAGATAAATGGAAGCTTGAGCAGCATAATGAGTGTAAAGCCGGCATGAGCGTGACAAGTTATAAATCAACAAACGCAATTAAGATCGAAATTTCCAAAATCGATGACACTGACTGGCATTTGCAGATCAATCAGGGCGGACTAAAGCTAGAAAAAAGCAAATATTATACGCTAAGTTTCAAAGCAGCGAGCGAGGGCAAACGCAAAATAGGTGTCAGTGTCGGCCAGGCTCATGGGCCGTGGAAGAATCTCGGTCTTAGCAGCAATGTTCAGTCAGACAAGCAGTGGCAGAATTATTCGTTTGGCTTTGTCGCAAGCGATGACGACGATAACGGTCGGGTGAACTTTTCATTTGGGGACTCATCAACAAGTCTGTATCTTGCTGAGATCGAGCTTCGACCCGGAGGCAGGGTTGGTTTGAGACAGACCGAAGACCCCAATAACAAAACAGTAAAGCTCCATGCAGACAGTGAAACTCCGCCAAGGACAATGGACAGAATGATGTTTCTGGCGGAAACTGAGAAGAAATATTTCGACGAAATGCGCAAGTTCATCAAAACAAACCTCAACTGCGGCGCGCTGGTTACCGGTACGGTAGTGTTCGGCCCGCTTGGACTTTACGCACAGAGCGATATGGATTTCATCGACTCTCACGCATACTGGAAGCATCCGAGTTTCCCAGGCAGGCCGTGGGACATGAAGAACTGGATCGTCCAGCAGAAGGCTATGACGGATAATCCTGACGAGGCAACGCTTTTCAGAATGGCGTGTGAAAGGCTCGCAGGCAAGCCGTTTACTGTGACAGAGTACAACCATCCGGCACCGAATGACTATCAGGCTGAGTGCGTTCCAATGCTGGCTTCGTTCGCAGCTGGTCAGGACTGGGACGGAGTTTGGGTGTATACATACAGCCATGCTGCCGACGAATGGGGACGACAGCACATCAGCAGTTTTTTCGATATTGACAGCAATCCCGCAAAGTGGGGATTCATGCGCGCAGGCGCCGAGATATTCCGCAATAGTAAAATCAGGGCATTGCCTGCAACAAGAACGATCTCAATTGCAGAAAGACAAAACCAGCTAAACAGTCTGGCCCAATCACATCTTAAGCATGGTCGGAATATGAATGATGCGGCGAATATTTCCGACTGGAACGAAATACTGAACAGTATTATACAAATTGACATAAAAAATACTTTGACCTTCAGTACCGCGACAAGTGTTTTCGACTGGAAAAAAGCCAAGGGAAAAGATGGATATTTCATTGCTCGCGATGACACTGCGATCGTTTTTACCGGACATGCGGAACAACTGAATCTAATCGACAAATTACCGGTCAAAATTAATGCACCTGAGTTTGTTTCGATGGCGGTGGTAAGTCTTGACGACAAAGCACTCGATAAAAGCGGCAGCGTTCTTATCAGCGTGTGCGGCAGGTGTGAAAATGTCGGCATGGAATTTTCCGAAGACAGAAGGACGGTTGGAACAAAGTGGGGAACAGGTCCCGTACAAATTGAAGCGATCGATGCGGCGATCACATTTATGGGGAGCGGCTGGTCCTGCTATGCAGTCGGGCCGGATGGTTTGGTGTCACAAAGGGTGGACGTTACAACAGAAAAAGGTCTGACAACTGTACAGTTGCTGCCAAAGTACAAGACGATGTGGTATCTGCTGACAAAAGCAAAGCCTGGCAAAGTAGGCAGATCAGAATTTAAGCAGGATGGACTAAAACGTAAATGGACTTATCGTAAGAAAATCACGGCTTCAAGAGCAGATAAGGATTCTGAGTTTCTGCCGGAACCGCCAAAGGGTAAAATATGGAAACTTGTTTTCAATGATGAGTTTAATGAAAGCTCGATTGACAGCAGCAAATGGACCGTTCTGGGTGACGGACCAAGAAAGGCCGGCCACTGGCTTAAGGAATGCGTGCAGACTGAAAAAGGAAATCTCGTTATTACTACCAGAAAAGTCGGCGAGATATTCGCCACTGCCGGAGTTAGAAGCAATAAGGAACACGCAAGGCGGTTTGGTTACTATGTCGCAAGGATAAAGGTTGAAAATTGCCAGGGACATGGTCCGGCGTTCTGGATAACGGGCAGCGGCGTGGGAAACCTTGGCGATCAGGGCAGAGACGGAACTGAGATAGACATCTTCGAAAAATTCTACAACACAGACAGGATCCAGCACGCACTGCATTGGGACTATCCGGAACTAAACAGCGCGAGTATGCAGATCAACTCTGCCAAATTCGACCAAAACTACCATACCATGGCGGTCAACTGGACAGAGGATCAGTATGTGTTTTATGTGGATGGGCAGGAATCATGGCGAACCAACCACGGCGGTGTGTCGCAGGTGCCGGTCAGCATTTACCTGAGCGATGAAATACGCGGATGGAACGGAAAGATCGAGGATCAGGACCTGCCGCACAGATTTTTTATCGATTATGTGAGAGTATACGAATCTGTTGACGCGGTTAAATAAAAACGAATCATGCAAGTTCAGCACGAATTCTTTCCAAAAGTTTTCTGGTTGCGACAATGCCCTCTTCTTCGCTGAGCCTGCCGCCTTCAAATTCTATTCCCACATAACCATGGTAACCAGCGGCAAGGACGATTGCCATCATGCGGTCATAATCTATTTTGGTCTCATTGCCAGCTGCATCAAAATCATAACTTTTTGCGCTGACCGCTTTGGCAAACGGCATCATTGCTTTAACAGCATCGTATCGGTCAATCTCTTCCGGGAAATTTCCAAAGTCCGGAAGCGTTCCGCAATTAGCCATGCCAACAGCCTCAATCACACCAACGTGCCATTTAGGATCGGATTAAAGCCCCGAATGATGTTCTACGATCACATTGAGTACCTCCGTTGCGGCATATCCGCTTAGACGGGCAAGACCGTCAGCAGCAAGTTTTGCCTGTTCGTCAAAGGAACCTGCTGAAGCTGCGTTAACACGAATGGAATGGCAGCCCAGGTACTTTGCCGCATCAACCCATTTGTAATGATTCTCAACCGCTGTTTTGCGTTTGTTCCCGTCAGGATCGCCAAGGTTACCTTCGCCGTCACACATAATAAGCAGGCTTTTAACACCATTGTCATCGGCACGCTGTTTCATCTCTGCCAGATACGCCTGATCCTTTGCTTTGTCCTTGAAGAAAATATTGACATACTCAATGGCGCCAATGCCAAGTCGCTTTGAAGTTGCGGCAAAGTCGAGGTTGTCCAACTTCTCTCCAGCCCGCCCGAACAAACGCTTATGCAGCGACCACTGTGCCAATGATATTTCAAAAGCCTTTTTATTTCCCATACCAAACTTCCCTTCCAAACTGCATCCGGCCACAATTGAGCCAGCGGCGACAGCACCAACCTTTAAAAATACTCTTCGTTCCATAATATACCTGCCTGGATTAAATAACATTATTTTACAAAACAACACAAATATTCTAATTGAAACAAAACTGCTACAGTTCTCTTATCCATATGTTACGGAAGCGTACAGGGTTGCTATGATCCTGCAACTTAAATGGAAGTTTCGCATCGTGCGTTTTATATGATGGATGCTTCGGATTTAATGTATTACCCTCAAGAATACAGTTGTATTGAATAAGAAGACCGTTGTGGAAAACAGTTACCATGGCTGGCTTAACCAGTGTATCTCCATCAAAGACAGGTGCTTGAAAAACAATATCATAGCTTTGCCACTGGCCTGGCTTGCGACAGACATTCGCTATTGGATATCTTTGTCCGTATACGGAGTGGGATTGATCGTTTGGTTATGTTTTGTTTTTATAACTGTCATGTATCTGTATCTCGTATTGCCCCATCATGTAGACGCCACTGTTGCCCCTGCCCTGAC
>DAOWHR010000364.1 GCA_030641315.1 Anaerohalosphaeraceae bacterium
CTTAAAACGCTGACTACTATTGAAAACTCACTTGGCGAACTGTCAGGCGGGGGGACGCTTAGCCTGGCGATCGATGATTTTTTTAATTCAATCGATGACCTTAGCGCATATCCATCTGACAGTGTTCGGCAGAATCATGTGATAAACGCAGCCGAGAATCTTGCCGATCAGTTCAGGCGTTTGGGCAGTTTTCTTGACAATCTTCAATCCCAGATCAAATTCGAGACCGATGTTATCATCGATCAGGTAAACAATCTTACTTCAGAGATCGCCGGTTTCAATAAAAGTATCAGAAATATTGAGATTGCAGACGGTGATGCGGGATCACTGTTGGACCAGCGTGACAAATTGATCTCCGATCTTTCGGGGCTGGTTCAGATACAGGCGACGCAAAAAGAGTTCGGAGTTGTTGATATAATTATTTCCGGATTTTCAGCGGTAACCGGAACATCTTCAAATGAGCTTGAAACCGGGATAAACCATGAGGGACAACTTGGTATCGGCATTAAGGGCGGCTCAACTTATAAAGCTGATATGAGCGGCGGGAAACTTGGCGGGCTAATGTCATTGACTAACGATCTGGTCGATGATATTGAGCAGCGGTTTGACGATCTTGCCCGTACTTTTATGGATCAGATCAACAGCATACATGTGCAGTCGATAGGATCAGCCGGTTCGTTTACTTCCATAACATCGGCCAATACAGTCGGTTCCGATCTTGCCGATATTGATAATATCTCGGACGGTTCCTTTTTCATCCGTGTTACCGATACAGCTACGGGGCAGATAACCAGGCACGAAATTACAGTAACCAAGGCGACCGATACAGTCAGCGATATTGCCGCCGAAATTACCGCGATAGACGGGCTTACGGCCTCTATCGTGGGTTCTAAATTGAATATAACAGCCGATACAGGTTTTGAGTTTGATTTTATACCTGCGCTGCTTCCGTCGCCCAATACATCGGACCTGCCCGTTGATGTTGCCGTTTCGGGTAACTATACCGGCAGTGAGAACAGGGTATACACTTTCAATGTTCTGGGCAGCGGTGACATTTCAACAACTGACGGCCTGAGCATCGGTATCGAAGTTGACGGCCAGTTCCTGAAGGCAATTAACGTCGGTTCGGGTTATGCCAACGGCGATCCAATTGAGATCGACGAGGGTATTTTCATATCGTTGGATGCGGGCACTTTGACAGCGGGGCAAAGCTTTAGTGTTGAGGCAATCGCAGATTCCGACACAAGCGGCATGCTGAACGCACTGGGGATCAATACGCTCTTTTGCGGTACCAACGCAGCAGATATGATCGTTTCGTCCGACATTGCGGATTGGCCTGCAAGGCTTGGGGTTTCGCAAGGGGCTGACATGGGTGACAATATTGGAATTACAAAAATACTTAACATCCGAGATATGGATCTCGACGAGCTGGACGGGCTGAGTATCGCCGAATACAACAGAATGCTGGCAACTGACGTCGGGCAGAATATAAGCATCAGGCAAATGAGGGTGGAAAACGTTGAGACTATGCTGCAGAGTCTTGTCGAGCAGCAGGGGGATATAAGTGGTGTGGATATTAACGAGCAGGCCGCTCAATTGATCATGTACGAACAAATGTTTCAGGCGATGGCAAAGTACATAAGCACCTTACAGTCGTCAATGTCAAGTTTGATGGAGATAGTATAACCGCTATGAGCAGTACACTAAGCAGCATTCAAAGCAGCGCCATGCTCGCACTTAACAGGCATGCCAGCGTTATGACAAAACTTCAGGAACAGGCCGCGACCGGTTCACGCATTAATCGACCGAGCGATGACTCTGTTGGTGCCAATCAGGTTCTTGCGTTGCGGTCGACACAGAATCAGCTTACTAACTGCATAAAAAACCTTAACGAAGCCATTACTACTCTGGGCGAGTCATCCTCAGCAACGACTGACATATCCGGGATGCTTAACGAGGAAGTCAGGGTTCTGCTGATACAGGTGACAAGTGGGACATATAACGACGGGAACCGAGACCTGATCGCCGGGCAAATTAACGAAATACTTGAACAGATCGTCAGCCGTGCCAATTCCAGCCATCTTGATCAGTATATATTTTCGGGCACCACTACAAAAACCCAGCCTTACCATGTCGTCAGTGAAAACGGCAGGATCACCTCTGTTAATTATGCGGGTTCACAGAATGATCTTAGCGTACGGACGTCGGGAGGTATTGAAACGGCGGCATGTAAGAGCGGTGATGACGTTTTCAAAATGAATTCGAGATCCGCACCTGAGATAGTCGGCTCAGGCGGGGTATCTCTTGGGGCAGGTACTTCGAGTGTGACGGGATTTACGTGGCTTGAAGTGACGCATGACGCGGCGAACGGTCAATATGAGCTGACGATCAACGGCGGAGTTGACAGTTATGTTGTGCCGGACGACGGTACGGGTTCTGCAAACCTTGCCCTGACGGATTCGCGTACGGGCCGGATATTGTATGTCGATGCTTCGCAGCCAATATCCGAAGGGACGACGCTGGTGGCGACTCCGGGTACTTTCGATGTGTTCGATACTGTGATAAAGATACGTGATATCTGTGAAAATTCAAAGAATCTGCCGAGTGAGCAGAGGATGGAAGTTGTCAACTATGCGGCAGGTGTACTGGACGAGATGTCATCTCATCTGTTGAATAACTCTTCTACGACAGGATTCAGGATAAGCTTTCTGGAGGGGGTCAAAGATGGTTTTGAAGACGCAAAGTTCA
>DAOWHR010000367.1 GCA_030641315.1 Anaerohalosphaeraceae bacterium
CGGGTCAGCGTCGGGACAACAGGATTGTTCCAGATAAACCTCTCCGCACCGGAATTTGGCCTGAAAGGATCGCCCACAAATGTCGCGTCCAGATCGAGACTCATCCAGTCAACCGTACGCGGGTTCACATCAGAGCCGCGATGGGTCTGCCATCTCTGCGAAACTCCGAAATTGATCACGTCACGCATATCGACAGTATTGTCACTCGCATCGAAAACAACAGCTTCGGCATGAGGAGTCACAACATGCCTGATGCCGTCAATGTCCCAAAGCTCGGACCGAATAGACGAATCCGCTTTCCAGAACATCGTAGAGAGCCTGACGCCGGCCTCACCGAGCATTACAGAATCGTCAGGTCTTACAGCATTGTTGTCTACATTCTTGCTGAACTGCGTCTGATCGTCATATCCATAAGTGCCTGCCGCATACGGGACGACTTTGAACGGCCCGGCAAGAAACGGCATATCAACTTCATGTCTGCTGGAAAAATATGTATAAAACTGCTCTGGCATCCCGGCGAACTGAGTATCTTTCGAATCGTAACTCTCCCTGAAACGGCTCACCTGCGTATCGCCGTAGTACGTCAGGCGATGATCCCAGAACGACTGTGCCTTCTGATGATACTCGATTGTGGGCAGTTCTTCGGTCTCTGTCTGGAAGTCGTTGATGTTAGCCTTTGTCAATATCGAGAACGCCCAGTTATCCCTGAGTTTCTTAAAGTGCAGCAGAGTTTCCTGGTCCTTGCCCGTGTTGAACTCATTGCGATAGTAGTACTCGATAAAGTTTCTGTCGGAAATGTAGCTGACCTCGAATGTAGCCTGCCAGTCATACGGTAGATACTGCCTGTGACGAGCGGTAAAACGGCCACGCCAGTCCTCATCGGGCGAAATATTTTTCCTGTTGCGGCCGAGATCGTCCTCGCCGTGGTCATTTATCATATATCCGCTGAACCAGCCGAAATGATCTTCTCTTTCGTATTCGACATCAGCACCGACGCCGACACCCCGCTGGCTGTAATAGTCCAAAAGCAGATCGCTGTCAACACCGTCAGGCTCCTTTAAACCCAGAAGCCGCGAAAGATACCATCGGCTCTCAAGAGAAGCACCTTTGCTGCTGGAATCGCCAACGCTCAAACGTTTGATCGGCACATCGGGGTTGGCAAAATTCGTGCGGATCTTAGGCCATTTGAAATATGTAAAGTCGCCGCTTTTGGCGCTTACGTCGTACAGAACGCCGTCATACTTTGCCTTTGCGTTCTCATCTGCCAGTCGTTGGTCAACACCCGTCAGATCCGTCAGCACAAGCTGACTTGCCGTCATCGATATCTGCGGCATATAGAATTCACTCGTCGTAAGAGTGATCCCGTCAGCCTGAAAAACATTGTCGCTGACCTTGCGAAGCTTATCGGCACGAAGGTAGATGGGGATCGACCTGTTGACATCGAACTGACGCAGCTCGGCGTTGACCGCCACAGCACGCCTGTTGACAAAATCATAAAATATCTCATCGGCGCGGATCGTCCGCTGGCCCTCGGTCATGCTGATGTTGCCGCTAAGGTAAATACTTTCGACCTGACCGGTTCCCAGAACACCTTCGATCGCGTTATCGCCTGCCTGAAAATCATCGCCCTGATAATACAGCACGGCATTGTCGGCCTGAAACTCCAGCAGGGTACCTTGCTCGTCCTGCGCCTGCCACAGATAGAACCTCCCTATAATTGTGGCGACCCTTCTGCCGTTAGCTTCTGTAGTCGACTCGATACTCGGAGCTGGCTCGCCGATGCCGACAATGTTGATGGGGTAGTTTTTCTTCAGATCATCCCGAACACGGACCGGCTTTGGTTTCTCCGATTCTTTGCCCCCTCGTTGCTCGACCTCAGCAACAGCTACCTTGCTGTCCGCGGCGATTTCGATTCCGGGAACCATCGCACCGGGCACTATCACCGGCCTTGGATTTGCGGGAACGATCGATGCTGTCGCGTTTTTATAAATTGCCCGCGATTCAAATTCCTCCATGGGTGCATTGATCCGCTGGGCAGCTTTTACGAAGACCTCGCCGGTAGCGACGAACCTTGTCACAAGCGATGTGCCCTTTTCCACAACTACCTGTTGAATATCCGTGGCCTTTGCCGTTATTCCTTTTTTGACCGACACATTGCCTTCGAGATATACATAAACATCATGATCTATGCGGGCAACACCTCTGTATCCAGCTTCGACTGGTCTGATCCATACAAACGCCTGGTCGCTGAAAAGCATGTTGGCACCTACTGTCATCTCAAAGCCGTTCTCAAACAGCAGAACCTGCCCGACATCATCGGCCCCTGCCTGCTCATAAACTGTTACAGTTTGCGCAGTAAGATGCAGATCTTCACTGCCGAACAGTTCGGCGGTTTCACTTTTTGCCGAACACATACCGCAAGCAGTAAACAGAACAGATAACAAGATCATCCCAATTGTTTTTTTTCGCATAATTCCATTACGCCTTAAAACACGTTCCTAATAGTCAGACACCTGCCGAATAGCACTGAAAACCGCATAAAGCAATAAAATCGAACAATAGACACAACTACCTGCGGTGATTATAGCTGTTTGAGCCTTATATGCCAGCTAAAAACCCCCACCACGGGTAAAAAAACCGGAAGGCTCAGCAAAGCGGTCCCTACAATCGCTCATAGCGGATAACAGCCCTGTAAATGCCGTTAATACGTTTGCCGTCAACGATGCTGGGAGCGTATTTTTCGTTGCGGGGCTGCAAACGAACACTCTCGTCCGGTTCGAAGAAAACCCGCTTAAAAGTACTCTCATGCGGCATTGTGAACCGCACGAAACAGTCATCGCCGCTGCTGACGTCAACCATCGGTGAGAAGATAACGATATCGCCCTGCCCGAATTTCGGCTCCATGGAATCGCCGACAACACGGACAGCGAAAGCGTTAGGGTCATGCAGATCGGGGCAGCGGACATAATCATCCGCGAAACCTGCCGGATATCCAAGGTCGTCAAAATCCACAGGATACCCAGCCGAGACCTTGTTGATCACCGGCACAAGTTGTCCTGCCGTGACGGAACGCTCGCTCGAAGGAGCATCATTAACAGCAAGATCGTCCTGCGAGACCATCTGGCCAACCTCGTCAGAGTCGGTCTTATGCTGAACAATATTGCGGATTATTCGCTTAAAACGCTTGTTTTCAGCGTCAATCGTCTCATAATCGCTGCGAATATCAGCGGGCATACGCTCAACATGGGCTATGTGCTGGAGCAGCCCGCTTTCAAATTGCAAAACGTCCTCAAGCCGACTTAAGAGGTTGTCGCTGGGCGGATTTTTGACCCGGCCAGTCTCAACGGTTGAAAGATAAGGCTTCGAAAAACCAGTGCGAGCCGACACCTCATCAAGGGTCAAACGCATCTCTTCGCGCTTTTGTCGTATTATTTGTCCAAGTGCCATAAAACGCAGTATAATGCCAATAATCACCAAACACAAACATAAAGTTTGGTAAAAAACAAACAAAATACCCAAAAAAAGGACCGCAGACACATCTCCTGCGATCCTTATAAAATCTAAAAAATCGGACTAAACCGCTAAGCACTCCTGCGCCAACGAAGCAGCAAACCGCCAAAACCAAACAAAACCAAACTGCATGGTTCGGGAATGACCGTTATCTTATAAACATTAACTGAGTCAAATGATAATGGGCTTGTCAATACATACATGGCATCATCCTTTCCAAATGTAATATCCCATATATACAAGTCTTCGTTTTCAGATAGCACAAATTCTGTTTCCGAACCATCATACCCTATTTGCCAAATTTTTTCGTCAGCACCAGCATAAAGAAATCCACCGAAAACTTCTGAATCGGTAGTGTCAAATGCCATATCGGTATAACCAAAACCCTCACGCAGGAAACGAACAACATTGCCCTGGTCATCAATACTGAAAATGCCCATGGTGTCAGAATTTGAAGGTGTTAAAGAAGTGACGTACATTAGTCCGCCATAATTTCCAGTCGTATCAAACTCAATGTCACTAACACCGCCAGCAGATGTCTCCGGCCAATCAACAAACAAACTACTTGTACCATTTTCATCAATTTGATAAATCTCGTTTGAGTATCTTGTCGACACAAACATATTACCGCCATAATTGCCGGTTCTATCCAGACCAATAGCTATCGGCTGCGAAGGCAGAACACTAAATGATCCTGTGCTGCCAGATGTATCTGAACTTATCACACGATCCAAATATACTTCCGCAGCATAAAGACTATTCCCAAATTTTGTGCCTTGTCCCCACACTATGGACTGGAAGTTTTTACCGCCAGTTACAAAACTACTCGCAACACCATCCTGATCGATTTTAATAATGTTCCCGTTTGTCGAGCCGTCATGCGTTACATATAGATTTCCCGCATCATCGGCACAGATATATTTCATATTGCCTATCCCCCCAAAATAGTATGACGCATACGACTCTATTTGGTAATTGCTATCCGATACCGTTATGCCTTGAGACGACGCCACACAAAGACAAACCACCAATATTGAAATACACAAATTCTTCATCACCACTTCCTTTCAAAAAAATTAGTTGACTTTTTTCGTGCAAATTACCAATGCGTAATCACTCTGA
>DAOWHR010000039.1 GCA_030641315.1 Anaerohalosphaeraceae bacterium
CCCCTGCTGTGTTTTATGAGCGACAATGACAATATCAGCAAAATCGATGATCTCGTCTGCATCGTCAGTTAAGAGGTTTGATATGTGCGATATTTTTTTCAGGATAAATTCCTTGTTAGCTCCGGTCAGACAAGCCAGCGAGACGTTGGGGTCGTAGATTTTTATCTCAAGCCCTTTGCCTAACAGTATCTCAATAAGATCGACAAGCGGACTTTCCCGAAGATCGTCAGTGCCTGCCTTGAAACTGAGACCAAGGAACGCAACCTTCTTTTTTTCATATCGAAGGATCTTGCGAACAATGTTTTTTACCTGCTTGTCATTGCTGTTCATGATCGATGTGATCAATGGTATTTCCATATCGCAGGATCTCGCTATCCCCATAAATGCCCTGAGGTCCTTAGGAAGACAGGAGCCTCCGAAAGGCAGCCCGGGCTTTAGATAATACGGCGAAAGATTCAGTTTCGTATCCTGACAGAATATCTCCATCACGAGACGACTGTCAATGTCAAGTGCCTTGCAGACCATTCCAATTTCATTGCCGAATGTAACTTTTACGGCATGAAAAAGGTTGTCGGCATACTTGACTATTTCTGATGTTTTGATGTCAACTGAAATAACAGGCATATCGATGAAGCTGTAAAAATCCTCCATGCGTTTCCGCGTTCTCACATCCATCGAACCGACCACGATTTTGCATGGATTGAAAAAATCATACACGGCCGAACCCTCTCTGAGGAATTCCGGATTAAAACAGACTCCGAAATCAACACCGGCTTTTTTACCTGAATACTCTTCGAGGATCGGCACCATTTTTTCCTGGACCGTTCCCGGGATGACGGTGCTGCGGTAGATTACAACCGGGAAACCATCTTTATCTTTTAAGGCCTGGCCGATCTGCGCCGAGACACGTTCGACGTAGTCGAGCTGAATCCTGCCGTTTTCCCTGCTGGGCGTTCCCACGCAAACGATCATATAATCGCTTTGCCGAACTGCTTCGGGGGCGTCCCTCATGCCTGACAGATTTCCCTGTTTGACGGAGTCGGCGATGTAATCGCTTAGTTCATCTTCTATCACCGGTGTTTGCCCGGTGTTGATCATGTGGGTCTTGATCTCATCGACATCGACTCCGATAACCTCAAAGCCTTTTGACGCCAGACACCCAGCCGTTACCGAGCCTACGTAGCCGAGACCAAACACCGAGACCTTTTTTCTGCTTACTCCCATTGACGATCTCTTCAAAAAACAACAGGTATTCGTTTGCATTTTTTTTCCAACTGAATCTTTTAACATTACAGAGTCCATTTTGAACCATTTGCCTCCAAAGAGTTTTGTTGGTTAACACTTCATACGTTTTTTCGGCCATATCCCGAGGATCATAAGGATCGAATAAGACGGCAGCACCGCCTGCGACTTCGGGCAGCGATGATACGTTTGAACAGACCACCGGACACTGACACGACATTGCCTCAATTACAGGATGCCCAAAGCCTTCATACAGCGATGGAAAGATCAGGGCATCGGAGATCGAATAGAATTTCGCAAGATCATCCCTTTCCACGTAGCCCGAAAAGACGATCTCGTCAACAAGCTGATGCCTCTCGATTGCCTCATAGATCATGTCTGTGCGGCGCCACTCTTTTCCGATAAGCAGAAGTTTATGTTCGATCTTTTTTTCTTTTTTGAGAATTCCAAATGCCTCGATCAGACGATTTATATTCTTACCGACCGGGTCCAGCCTGCCAACGTGAAGCAGATATTTAGATTCCGGTATCCCATACTTTGCCTTAAGTTCCGACCAACAGTTCCCGCTGGTCAGTTTGCACATATCTTCGTCACGACCGTGGTAGATAACACGGACTTTTTCCGGATCGACATTCAGGATCTTCAAAATGTCGCTGCGTGTAGACTCCGATATGGTCAGGATGCGGTCGGCGAACCTTGCTGTCATAGGCAGCATTATTTTTGTGCGGTAAAACATCCTGAGTCCGTCATATTTGCCCTTTACAAAGCACTCTCCCATATCCCTGATGATCGCAATTGTTTTTGTGGTCTTAAGGAAGACCAGAGGATTGACCGTATCAACATAGAGATTGATCCCCATCCGTTTCATTTTAAGAGGCAATATTGTTTGGCGGTACAGAATCGCCGACGCAGGTCTATTTCCGGCTTTGCCGATGTGAACCTTATGGAAATTATCTTTATAAAACTTAAAAAAGTCATACATGTTTTCATTGAGAAAAACATAATACTCATTGGATGTCTCTGTCTGCTGGAGTTGTTTGAACAGGTTTGTCATGTGCTTGGCACAACCTGCCTTCTCACCAAAATAAATACAATTGAACGCTATCTTCATACTGCTGCCCTCCCTGGGACTGATAAATATCTGCTATCGAACATTAACTGACCGCAAAGCCCCAGCAACCACCAGTAAATAAAAGCATCTTTAAAGCCGAACCATGTTCCGGTCGTCAGTGATGTTATCGCAAAACCCACCGTCAAAGAAAAAACGGCAATAACAATATTTCTCTCCAACGATTCGAGCTTATCGTTTCTTGCAAACCTGTAAAGACGGATCAAAAGCAGCATTACAAATGCAATAAAGAGAGATAAGCCGCACACACCTCGCTCACCGCCGATAGCTAAATACAGGTTTTCTCCGCCAGCCTTTAACTGGCCATAGGCTCCGCCGACACTTCCGCCCTGACCAAGCCCAACTCCCCAAAATTGCTCTGTCAGCACTTTGATTCCTCTTGAATACTCCTTCAAATGATTTTCCGAAGACGGATCGGCAAAGTTATAACTTGTGTGAAGATAATCGAAAACATATGAGATCATAGGCATGCAGAACAAGGCAAGGATCAGGCTTATTATAACTGCATATTTCGCCTTGTTCCTGAGAACACAAACCGTGATCACACCGATCAAAGTCACTGCAATAGCGGCCCGTGTAATTGTCAATATCAGAGCTGCCCAGAAGACAAAATAAAATATATAAAAATATCTTCGATTGAAACCTATCAGGTGGTAATTTTGGGACACGAGAAATACGGTGGCAAAAGCGATCACCACCATCAGCGAGTAAGCGGCCTGAAGCGGTTTTAAATAAAACGATGTAAGTCTTGGTACCCGAACATTCAATATGGTACGCATCGCATGTTCGTCTTTTCTCATCAGGTGGTCGATATGTCCTTCCTGATTGTCAGCGGAACGTTTTAAGCTTTCCAGCTCAACCAGACATCGACCGAATACGGTCGAACGACTCATAAAAGACATCTCAACTATCCCAACTACCGAAACAATAAAGCTAACAATAAACAGAAGCCTAAAGGCCTTCAGATATTTTTCACGGTCATAGAGAATATGCCTGCCCACAAAATATAAAAGAACCGGCACGAGCGTATTTCTAAGCCCCATAAGTCTTGCCTGGGGACTGGAACCTTCAAAAAGGATCCCGTCCGGAAGGACGGCATAAAGTAGCGTCCAGCCCAAAAATAGCATCAGAAATATCTCAAAGGATCTTGGCCTGAACAATCTCTGCCGCAGCAGCAGATATACGACCAGAACAAACAACAGGATCTCTTTGCCGCCCATCATCGCTCTTAGAAAGTTTCTGGGAAATAGACCCGTCAAGGAAAGCGAAACCACCAGAATATCCTGGAATGGAAGATATAATATGAAAGCAAACAATATATTATAAATACCGCTATCGATCACAAAAATAAATATCAGGACACAGCTTATCGCTACCGCGAGTATGAGCGATGTCTCAAATGACTTTGAAAACAATACGAACAGCGCAGCGACACAAAGTAACAGGTAACCTGCAACCAACGAATTTCTTTTAGCAATTTCCATTAATGACCTTTCCGCTCAGATCAAACATACGGCCGGTGGTCTCTGACCATGAAAATCTGCTCCGGGCGGCATCGACAGCGTTTATGGACATGCGATCCCTGAGTTGATCATCATCCAGAAGCATTTCGACTTTCCGGGCCATATCACCTTGTGTGAAATAATCGGCGATCAATCCGGTCGTGCCGTCTTCGATGATCTCCTCGTTAGGAACATTTGGAATTGGATCGCCCTGCGCGTATCCTATACAGGGCGACCCACAAGAGAGTGCCTCTAAAAGCACCTGCCCAAAGCCTTCCTGCAGAGAAGGCCAGAGAAAGATGTCCGCAGCCTTATAATAAGGCCATGTGTTTTCCTGAAATCCCTTAAAGATCACGGACCCATTCAAGCCGATTGACTTTGCATATTCCTTCAGATATGTGTGCTGTGAACCTGTCCCGACCAATACCAATACCGCATCATCTCTTTTCTGTTGCAAAATTGAAAACTCTCTCAAGAGGCCGTCAAGATTCTTCCTGTATTCCTGCCTGCAAACGGTAAGAAGTATCTTTTTGCCCACCGGAAGCTGCACCTGTTCCCTGGCGGATTTTTTGTTTGCACCGCGGTTAAATGCGCCCGCATCAACACCAGGTTGAACAATGTGCACCTTTTCCGGATCGATTGAATAACGGGCCAGCAGTTCGGCTTTTCGGTTTTTGCTCAATACGCTGATGGCCTTGCATTTATTTGTGACGAAGCGTTCCATAAAATACTGAGGGACACTCTGTAAATAAAAATATGCCTTTTTCATCGGAGACTTGCTGCCTTTGGCAAATTCCAAAGTCTCAATCGCAAAGAAGGAAGGAAGATAATAGACGACCGGCAGTTGAGCTTTCAGTGCTGCGTATGTATAATTTAAATGCCTGCTCCATGCAACATTGATGTTTTCTTCTTTGAAAACATTAACCAGCGTTTTTTTCAATTGATGAAGGTAATTGACATCTTCTCTCATATGAAAGAATCTGAAGAATTTCGGGTGCCGGATAATTTTTACACCATCGATAAATTCCACATCTTGCAGTCCGTCTTCTGACTTCTCGCATAGTATTACTACCTTGTGCCCCGCTCGAACGAGTTGCTTTGAAATATAGTTAAGCGAGTTTGCCACTCCGCCTGTAAAGGGATACACAAATGTTCTGTTCATAAGCAATATGTTCATACTACGGCCTCTTGTCCGAATAATCTTTTTTTCAGCCTGACGCCCTTGATCAATCTATTGTTCCATATCTTGATGTCATATCCTTTGAAATTACAGCCGCTGATACTTTGATAATTCTTTCTGCAAATCTCATAGAGCATTTCAGAAAATTGTATGTTCTTCAAATAATTCGTCATCCCGTGGAAAACCCACGCATTGTTTCGGACGTAAAATTCATCATCTATCACCAGTCCGTCTTCCCGGAGGATCGGATAAAAATAGTCTCCCGTGTAAGAATACTTCAAGAGCCAGTCCAGTACCTTCTTGGCAGCTTCCCTATATCGTTTATCACCACTGATCAGGTATGCACTTGAAAAACCTTTTATGCACGAAGAAAATCCCCACGTATGAATATCCCTCGGATACGATTGGCTGTCCTCACAGTAACTGATGATACCGGTGTCCGTGTCCTGCCTGCTAAGCAGATAACAGGAAAGGTTCTCTATGATGAAAAGATTATCATTGCTGGGGATCAACCGTTGAACAGCGGTATGATAGCGAATCTGCTGAGCAACATGATAATTATCGATCTTTTCCTTCTGGACCTCAGTATTGAAATGTGTTGATTCCCTGTGGAAATATCTGAAATACATTCCATTGCAATCCGGAGCCGCTTCGAGTTCGTCTTTTAAGAACCTGACCATTCCATGTACGACATCCAGGGCCTTATTATCTTTCGGATTGTTTCTGCAATAATAAGCAAGGCCCGGAAGAGCAAATGACGTTCCGTTTACGATGTGCGCATCCGGAACCGAATAAGGCGCGTATGGTATGGCGTATTTCCCATCTGCCACCTCATAGACAAATCTTAGTATCCAGTTGACCGCTTGTTCGATTGCATGATCGACACTTTCATCATTGAATATTTCACGGTACCTGTAAAGCGCGTACAACGAGAGCAGTTCCGGCGATGTCGATTCATTCGGATCGCTCTTGTACACATTCGTACCGAAAACGAACTGAAAGCCGATATCAAAGCCGCCGTCAGGATTCTGGTGCTCACAGATCAACTCGCCGATAAGCTTACACTGCTCTGCCCAGTATTCATCTTTGGTTGTCTCGTACAGATCGATACATCCCAGCAGCGACTGATAAAGTGTCTGAGAACTGACAACATTTATGTCAGGCCAGAGAAGTGTTTTTCGTATCATCTTTTTCAGTCTCGCCGTTGTCATAAAACCACCTCCTGAGCATTGTTTACTTTCCAAAACAGATCGATCTCTTTATCTCTTTTGATGCATTTGTACTTGCCGTTTTCCTCCCTTGGTATCTCGTCCATAATTTCGATATCAAGTAACATTGTCCGGCCTACTCTTTGCCATATTTTTGACTTGAACTGTTCGCCTATGTCCGAAGTGTACTCATCATTCACCACAAGCCGTATTACGATGCGATCACGATCGGACTGATAGAGCTGGAAGTTCTTGATCTGCCTTACATACTGCTGGAACATCGTATAAAAATTCACACCGGGGACACGACAGCCATTGTTGGAAAATAATATATCATCGGTTCTGCCGATTATTTTTTTTGTTATAATCGGCAATTTGGAACCACATGTGCACATGAACGGTTCGCAATATTCGGCAATATCACCGGTTTTGTACCTTATCCAGGGCAGGGCCTTGTTGTTGGTAAAATTTGTTCCGACGATCTCACCGGTCATGCCGGGGGTTGTAACATTGTCTCCATTCTCATCGACGATCTCTGTTATCCCGTACTCATACCAGTCATGGTAGCCGAGACCATGTGAACACTTGCCAAGCCCGACAACTCTTTCAGTCAGACCATAATTTTCCGCTACACTTAATTGAAATGCTTCTTCTATCACCTCTCTCTGATAATCAGGCAGAGATTCAGAAGAAGTGACGACCCCGCCGACTTCCAGGCTTTTCCTGTTCCTCAAAAGGTATTCGGCAAGGATAAAGATCGAGGATGGGTATCCGACAAGAACATTCGGCCTTTTCCTGATAAGCATGTCAACATAAACCGAAATATTCTCGTCATTCATGTTGTATGCCGAGGCCCAGACAATTTTCGTCCAGGGATCGTAATACCAGATCGGATCTTTCAGGTTACTGCGAGGAATATACGTTCGCAAAAATGCCATCTTCTTGCCGGGTCTCCACCGGGACGCATTGGCCCAGTGTCGCCACATAAATGCCATTTCCCATTCGAGACACTCTTTTGAATTCACAAAATCAAGCGGCTTGCCGGTCGAACCGCTGGTCGTCTTGGGGACAATTGCTTTGCTGTTAACATTCTCATTAACCAGAATGTCAAGATTGTTTCTTACGTCGGCCTTAGTCAAAAAAGGAATTTGTCTTAACAAACCATATATGTCACTGCACGCTTCTATCTCTTTTTCGTTCAGTCCGATCCCGCTGAATACTGCTCTGTAGTACTTATTGAATTTGATCGCTGTTTGTAATGTTTCTTTTAAACCTTGCAACTGAATCCCATATTGCCTTTCAATGGAATAGAACTGGCTGTTTTCAAGGAACTTAAACTTTGACCAAATACCATTCGAATATCGTAAGCGATACGGCACAACCGCAGCAGCGACTGATTTGACAGCCATTCTCTCTTTCATAGTTAGCTGTTGTTTGAAATATTTTTTAATCGAAGTCATCTCAAAACCTGCCTTAATATTGCAATGATTCTCTCTGCTGAGCGACGTGTCCCGACTGTGATCCTGAAAAAGCCGTTCATTCCCTGAATGTGACTCAGATCCCTGGTATAGATATTATTTATCTCAAATTCATATCGGATCTGCTCTATAATTTGCTCTTCGGTGTTGACAAGTACAAAATTACCCTCAGACGTATATGCTCGAATTTCGCTGAATGTGTTGAGCTGCTTTATCAGATATTGGCGTGTTTGCTTTATCTGCTCGATATTGAGCGATATCTCGTCAAGACTTTCGATGGCCGCTTTGGCTGCTGTAATGGAAAGAGTCGAAACACTTTTTGGGTTCTTTACTTTTCGAAGAGCGGTGATTATTTTTTCATTGGCCAGAACATAGCCGATCCTGAATCCTGCCAGACCCAGCGCCTTGGAAAAAGTTCTGCATATTGCCAGGTTTGGGTATCGCTCCAGCAATTCCCACGATCCGGCCGGTCTCGATGAAAACTCGATATAGGCCTCATCAACGACGATCAATGTCTGCGGCAATGCTTCGATAACTTTGACAAGATCGCTGTCTTCCAGAAAATAGCCTATCGGATTGTTGGGATTGATCAGGTAAACAATGCTCGGATCGTGATCTAAAGCAAACTCGATAAAGTCATCGATTTCATTACCCGGACTGAAAATGTTAGAAGGAATATAAGGCATGACATTTCCACGCTCGATCTCAACATAGACCCTGAAATTATCATAAGACGGATAAAGCAGAACAACATTGCTGCCCGGAGGACAAAAGGCACGCACAAGCGACTCCAATGTCGCATCGGAACCGGAGAACAGTTCGATATTGTCCAGTGTCAGTGTCGGAGCAAACAGTTCCAAAAGGTCGCGATTCAGCCCGAAACCGTCAAGCGGCGGATACCAGTTCAACGGATTGTTATAGATAAAACTGACCAGCCTGTGTTTTACCCTGTCCGGAATAGGAAACGGCGATTCATTCCAATCGAGCTTCATAACTTCTCTGTCGGAACAGACCTTCCATGCCTTTTGCGAAACCGCCTTATAAGGTTCGATATGGCTGACCTGGCTTTTCAATTCGAAGCAAATCTTCGTATCCATCATTTATCCTGTCTTTTGAAATAAATAACATATTCGTCTTCATCAAATGTTTAATTGATCGGACCGTCTTAAATAATCTCCGATTCCTGTATAATATTTTTTTAAGGAAACTCTCGGCACGGCTGACTTTCTTCTTTTGCGATCGGTATTTCATCAATTGTAATTCACCGCGACGGTAGGCATTCTTTAGCTCTTCGGCGTTGGTGATCCTATTGTCAGAGGCAATTATGCCATTGCCCACCTCAAAGAGGTAATGAGCGTCAGACACTGAAAGCGGAACCAAATCCCTGTTTTCATCCCAAATCCTGAGGCTGTCAGCGTTTTCCGTATCGCTCGATTTGGAATTGTATACCTCTATCGCATCTGCCATCCTGAGCAGTTTCATCGCAGTTGCAAGATCGGTGTTTGCAAATAAACCTGTTTCCTTTCTAAACAAATGAGGTATACAGGCAATACCACCCTGCCTATGTATCTCCTCAATCAATTCTTCAGCATCATCACATGTTAACTCGCTGGTAAGAAACAAACCGATAATGTGCGTTCCATCACCGCATGTCATCTCCTGGCCAGCAATGATGCCGGTGGTGTCCATACCGAAAAAATGATCATGATCCGTAACGGCTATCGCGTCTAAGCCCTTTATCGATAATACCTTTCTTATATCTCTAAGCCGGATCGAACCGTCTTCTGACAGTTCGGTATGAACATGAAAATCGTATAAGAATCTCAATGGTTTATCACTCATTCGTTGCCGCCTTGATAGGGATCGAAGTGTTATATTTTGGAAAGTTAACATAAAACAGAACAAACAGGATCAGATGCGTTATCGTCGTAGCAAAGGCTATTCCCTTGACGCCAGCGGTTCTCATAAACACCAAATTAAGGCCGACGTTAACAAGCGAAATAAATACCGCCGACTTGAAAAGAAATGCCGTTTTCTTTAATATCAGATAGCCCTGGCTCAGGATCAAAGAAAGTATCTGAGGGACTAGACCGAAAAGATAGGCAAGCCACGTTAACCTGATCTGGTTCAAGGCAGACGCCTCGAATCGGCCGGTACTGTTGTAAAGCAATTCTATCAGTGGCCGGTTCATAATAAACAAAATCACAACGATCATAAAACCCGCTATAGACAAAACTGAAATCGCAGGGGTGATCTTATCGAACAGCGATCTGGAATCACTGTCATTTTCTCCATAATGAGAATTCCCCCAGTGTGACAGCAAAACAGGCAAAAGGCCCAGCGAAAGCAATGTGAATGGTATTATATGCAGCCTTTCAGCATAATGAAGTATGGATACACTGCCCGGATCGACCCAGGATGCCATCGTTCTGTCGATGATAGAGTTGAACCGCAGCAAAATAGCGATGCCAAACTGAAATGACACTATCTTTGCAAATGAGAAAAAAGCTGGACTTTTCGTAAATGACAACCTCAGCTTAAAAAACGCAGCTTTTTTTAACATACCCAAAAGAACGCAAAAGCACAAAAATGATCCGACCACATAACCAAGAACTATCGAATATATTCCAAGCCACTGTTTGGTTAGAAAAATGATTGTCAGCAGCCCCAGCGACTGAAAAAGGCCGGGGAAAGCTGCCCATGCAAATTTCTTGTAAGCGTTCAGCGATGCTTTCAATATGCTGGCCGATACAAGAAACATCGCAAAGGGAAGAGTCACCAAAAGAATTCTGATCACACGCGAAATTCCCTCGTCGTCAAAATTAGTTATCAGGTTCAATAGAGGTCTTGCAAATAACAGAAATATCAAAAAGACGGTTACGATAAGAACATTACTGACCACTAATATATTACCAATGAAGCTTCCGACATCCTCGCCCGCTGTTTTTTTCTCGATAATGAACGGCACTGTGATCGTCTCAAGCGATGATATGAAAATGCCGGCCAGAAATAATATGATCCCGTAGCTGAAAAAGAATACATCCGTTTGCCCCGAAATACCAAACCATGCGGCGATAAGAAACGGCACAAAAAAACCCGGGATCCTAGCAATAACCCCAATGGCAGTAGTCGAGATGGAATCCCTGATGATACCGCGGGGGACAATACCCCACCATTTCAATGCGGCTGGATTATTGAACATTCAACAACCTTTCACTGCTTTGAATAACATCATCGACACTGATCGAATTCATGCACTCGGTTGTTCCTATTGGACATCTTCGGTTAGGATATTCGCCCAGATCGATGCGATGCGAACACCCTTTGCACTGGCTTACAGGCTCCAGCCCCTCGGCTTTGACTGGGTGCATTCTAAGACTTGCACATACCGGACCGAACATTACGACTGCTGGCGTCCCCACCGCGGCGGCAAGATGATAAAGGCCGTTATCGATACCGACAAGCAGTTCGCACAGTTCAAGGATCCGTGCTGCCTGTCTCACATTTGTCTTGCCTACAAGGTCATACCCCATCCCTTCGATCGCACCGTGCTGCGAACCGCCCATTTGCAGAACCTGATAACCTTTGTCATTCAAATAGCGAGCGACATTCCTGAATCTATCGACCGGCCATTGCCTGCTTTCCCATCCGACATGGACAGAGATCGCTACTAACGGCCCTTCGGGAAGGTCGAATTGACCGTCGATCTGCACCCGTTCTTCGTCAGTAAGGTATATCTGAGGAGTCCTCGGCTTTTCCGTAAGCCCCAACTGCAGCGCAATGGTATCGGTTAAATGATACCTGGCTCGATTTTCATACATAAATTCAGTTTTAATGTCATATACCTGATCGGCCATGTTTTTGCGGTGCAGGAGCAATTTTTTGCTATTCTTCAAACACTCATAGACAACCGGAACTTTTCGTAGCGAACCAAATCGCCCGTTCACCGTGGTCCATCGGGACTCACGAATAATGTCATCAACATAAGGATTGTTGACAAAGACGTCAGGGTAGCTTGTATGAACGACGATACTGCTGTCCGGGTTTCGCAGTTTGAACTCAGCCAGGCATGCAGTCAGGCAGATCGTATCACCCAACGCACCTTTATAGTGTATCAGAACTCTTTTTTTGTTTTTTAGCGGATACATTTTCTTTTCAGATATCTCCATATATTCCTCGCCGTATCGATTGTTCCGTATCGCAGCTTACTGCAAATTATTCCAACCGCCACCTCAACGCCGCGAAACCTTCTTTCCTTCCACTGGAAATTATTCCTCTTCAGGACACATGCAGCTGTAACATAATTATGATAGTGACTGGTGCTTAGATGCCAGTGAAGATATTCCTGAATGTCACCTTCGTTCCACGGAATCTGACCGCAGTCCTGATCAAAGAACGGGTTGCCCTCGATCAATTGATCGATCTGTTCAAGTGTAACCGCTTTATCAAATTTCCTCGGATATTTCATCCCGAAACCTTCCTGGCAGACATCAAAGGTCAGGATAACAAGTCCGCCTGGCTTTACGACCCTGGCTGCCTCCATCAGCGTCCTTTCCTTGTTAGGGATATGCTCAAGAACAGATACACTGAGATAAACGTCAAGACTTGCAGGCGAAAGTTTAATATATTGGGCATCGAGCCGTTTGCGATCTACTTTTATCCCGGATGACTGAGAAACAGATTCCCATTGCTGCATCCAGTAATCAGTCGCATCCGATATTGTCACATCAAATCCATTTTGCGCCAAAAACCACGGAAATGGACTTCGCTGTGTACCGATGTCCAGAAGTTTAAACTGACGGTCTATATACCCTCGTAAATGAAACCATATCCACGGATACTCCCACACGCGACTTGTCGCTGTGTATTGTTCAAGGCCGATGTCACTGCCAAAACTGTTCAATTCGCTCATAAACTCACGCCACGGCTGACTCTTTAATTGCTCGACACAGGCAATCTGTTTATGTGACGGAATTACGTAAACCTGTTTTTTTTTGCTTTTGTCATTAGCAATTATCTGGCTCATTTTTCTTTTCCTGAAATTGTTTCTTGATAACAGTTTATAACGTGCTTACAGATACTCTATTATTGTTCTTCTCTTTGACATCAGCTGCTTTAACAGCAAACACACGACCGTAATCGGCACCCACACGAGCCGATGTATCTTTTAAAGCGGAACGAACATGCTCCGGTTTTATCCCATCCCAGAAACCTGAATCGCCAAACTCTTCGATCAGCCGACTGAAAAACATGATCTTCTGGCCCGCCAGTTCCAACGAAGGTTCCGGCGAAACCATCAGATCAAAATGCAATTGAGGCCCTGCGTTAAAAGCCTTGATGCATATATTGGTACGAACAGCCGATTCTCCAAAACGCATTCGTTCCAAATAATTGTCCCACACACATCCTGAGCGTATACAGTCAAAATCACTAAGCGTGATCGTTAATCTTAAGAAATCCATTTCGTTTGCCATCTTTTCGAGAACACCGCAGAATTGTTCAAACGTAGCTACTCTGAATATTTTCAATTGAGCTCTTTCAAAAATATCCTGACAGTTCTTTATCACATGAGATTTGCGGGCGTTATCAGAATATTTATGGCAGATCGAGTGTATCCTGGCAACCCCCAATACCCTGAAAACCATTACCAGCATAAGCATAATGCAAGTAAAGATCACAGAAGTAGTTACTATATCCCGTGAGGCCAGCATGAACAGCCCGAGACCGCCCGCAGCTGCTGTCATTAGGTAGAGCAGGATAACAACATTGCGGTGGCTCAAACCCAGATCAAGAAGTTTGTGATGGAGATGGCCGTAATCTGAAGACAATATCCTTCTGCGAGAAAGGTATCTTCGGATCAACGTAAAGAACGTATCAACGATAGGCAGCCCCAGCACCAGTACAGGCAATGCCAAGCCGACTACCGTTTCTGATTTCATCGCACAGAACAAACTGATCGAAGCTATCATAAAACCCAGAAACATGCTGCCGCAGTCGCCAAGAAATATCTTTGCGGGATTGAAATTAAAGAACAAAAAACCGAATAGACTCCCCATAAGCGATAACATAACCACCGCCATAAGTGTCTGGCCGTTGCTAAGAGCGAATATCGCTATGACTAAACAGGTGATCGCCGATATTCCGGATGCCAGACCGTCAAGACCATCGATAAAATTCAAACTTGTCGTTATTCCAATAATCCACAACGCAGTCAGCGGAAAGGAAAACAAACCAAGGTCTACTCGAAATGAACCCGGCAACGTAATATAATCAAGGCGTACACCGCTAAAGTACAATGCCGCAACAGCGGATAACAAACCCATCAGTTTTATCGATGCCTTCAGATCACGGAGATCGTCGATCAGACCAAGCAGAAAGATGAATCCACAGCTTAAAAATATCACGACCACAGAAGTCCTGGCTCCCTCAATTGCCGCCAGTATCTTCGCGTCGAAAAGAAACACACAGGCCATTGCGACCATCGATGACAAAAAGACCGCGATGCCGCCTACTCTGGGCATTGGCCTGCTGTGGACTTTTCTGGCACTGGGCATGTCAACAAAATTCAGTTTGAACGCAGCCTTGATCACGATCGGCGTCATGAGCAATGCCAAAACAACGGATAATAAAAATGCGCCTAAATACGTTACCATTTTACTGTCCCATCCGGTTGGAAAGTTTCTTTCATCATAGCCAGGTCCATCACAAGCTGCCGGGCTGGCTGGAACTGAGGCTGAAATTTCAAACACATCTTTGCCTTGGCCATCGCTTCGGGATACCGACCCTGCTCAATTAACAACTCTGCAAGAGTATATCGCCATTGAACTTGAGCAAAATCGGCATCTAAGGCAAGCTCGTAACATTCGATGGCTTTTGATGTCATTTCCTTTTCACGATATATGTCACCCAGCATGATCCGCATACCAGGAGCAACCTTCGATAGCGAACATTTCGCCTCAAGCAATTGCTGCATTTTTGCCCTTGCCGAATCGGCGATATCGTAATACTCCATTTCTTTAAGCTTTTTGATCGTAACGCTTAGAAGCTTCGGATCGTTATCCGTGCTGTCAACTGCAAGCAAGGGCAAGCTGAAATCGCAGATCAGTTCGTTGGCGACTTCATGGACAAGCCCCGGATTGAGCTTCATCGCACGTTTGAATTTATCAATAGATGCTTCCTGATTAGATTCGATCAGATCGACCAGGCCCCTGTTGAAACAGATAACAGGGTCATTGCGGTGAAGCTCATAAGCCTTTTTGATCTTCTCTAAACCACTGTCTTTGTTGAGATAAAATATTTCGATTCGCCCGATCAGACAATACAGCGGAGCGTAAGTGGGACAATCAAGCCTTGCTCCGTTCAGATCGTCAACTATCGAATTAACCGTGCTTTGAACGGCCTCACTTAAACCGTATTCATTAAGATCGCAGCGGCTCTTTAGTTCCTGCAATCGATAAACGTTATACCAGTGGCGGTACCTTGCATTGTCTTTTTGACCATCTCTGGACACTGTCGCTAAACGGATAATATCCTCGTATGCCCGCTCATTTGCCTTCCAACGATCCTTTGTCAATGTATCTTCAATCGCAAGCACTTGTTTCCAATACTTATCAGATACTCTTGCCTTGTCTGCACTTATCAATAACAAGGCGAATATTCCAACCGCCGTCGCGAGCACCACGGTCCTGAAAGATGCGACACCAATAATTTTAAGCCGGGCTGGTTTTGGCTCTGTCTCTTTGACCTTGCGTGCCAGAGCTACGATGATAGCTGCAAAAACGATCGACAGAACAGCATTAGCCGGGACATGCTGGCCAAAATCGCTTAAGCTGTGGATCAGTATCGCGATAAGCCCGAAAGCCATCCCATAAGCAGCAACGCAGGCACTGTTGTTTCTTGCCCTGAATAGTCCAACCACCTTTTTAAGGATCACCGCCGCAAAAGCGATAAGCACCCCCAGACCCAGAATCCCCGTTTCTTCGAGTACCTGGGCATATTCATTCTCGGCATGAGTGAACTCTAATGCCGTAGCAATTCGCTGGAAGAGCGGGTAGATGACACTGTGCGTACCCTGGCCGGTCCCCCACAACGGGAACTGTTTAAAGCTGCCCGCCATATCTTTTAGTATCTGTGCACGCCAGTGATATTGTGAAATATCGAAGATGCTCCCAAAACGGTCATAGACCGCTTCAAATCCCAAAAACAGTACTATCGAAAAAGCCGCCAATCCTGTTAAGGCGATGCTGAAACTGTCCATATTGAGTCGTCCGCGACGAAACATTAACAGGGCTATTATTGAAAACGCCGTCAACATCCCGATCATGCCGCCTCTGCTCAACGAAACAAAAACTGTCGCTGACGAAACAGCCATAATGCCAAACAAAAGCCATAATCTTTTGGAGTTACCCGAAAATAGATATTTCAGTATTTCATTCGGTGTTCTTTTGACACCGGAAAACTTCTCATAAAGGTCCATGCAAACAAGCCCTATAGCAGCCCCTATCGTCATATTCATATACTGGGCATAATGGCTGTGATTGGCGAAGGGACCTACAAAACCCTGATTGACCATCTCAACAAAACCGTAGACCTTGCCGTTGCCGAATAGTTTCTGGATCACAGCGATCAACGCGACAAGGCCGCCTGTATAAGCGATCCATCTCAAAAGACGTTTTACGCGGGCAGGGTCCGAATACACATTGGAAACAACCAGAAAAAGTCCTGCCAATGATATTAACAAACGAAAATCGTGACGAGTTGCCCATGTGTAAAAACTAAGTGTCATTCTGGCTGGCGCTTTTCCATCGACGAACAGGTCGCTTAACAGTTGAGTTTTCATCGCATATGTATTGGGCGATATGATCTTAACGAACTCTGTCGGCAGCGAAATAAGCTGAAATGACACTAAAGCCAGAAACAGCACCAAAAGTATAAATGACCACCCGCAATGAAAACCTGCCCGGGGACAAAATAGATTCCTGAGCAGGAAAATAAAAACGATCAAGCCGGACAGCAGAATAAATAACTCCTCACTCCATGGGGTTCTTGCGCCAAGTGCCAATGGCAGAAACAATAGCAGCAGCATCAGAAGCCCCTCGATCAAAAGATCGGAAACGGACCTGAATGTAACGCTGTTATTGTCATTATACTTTTGCATTGCCAAACCCTGCTTTATCAAAGTTCCTGTGCGATAACATTGATTCACTTCTTATGATGCGTTGTGGATTTTCTACACATACGACAGTTGCGGCTTGTTGGCCTTCTTTAGCGGCGATCATTTCGTAGGCCTGCCGCATTCGCGGCTTTCGTGAACGTGTATCGTGACTGTCTGTCGCCAGGCAGCAGGGCACGGACGTATGCAGATAATCCCAAGCCAGATCTTGTGCCTTTTTGCCGAAATCGCCCCTGAAACTGCCTGCGGTCAGTTGAAAACCGACCGAGTAATTTGACCATCTGTCCAGAACTTCTTCACTGATAGCTGAAAAGACATATCGCTCCGGATGCGAGATAATGACATTGACACCCATCCCGGAAAAACGCCGAAGCATAGGCTCGATATCGATAAATACCTCGAACGGCAATTCAACAAGAAGATATTTCCCCTTGTCAGCAACCGTCAGGATCTTATCTTCACTAAGCAGTTCGCAAAGCCGCTCATCTACATGAACATCGCCTCCTGGCAGAACCTCAAGACGAATGTCCTGTCGTTGTAATTCCTTGTTCAGGTCAAATACCGCTCGTCGAATTATTTCCGGCTCATTACGCAAACCGTAACGGCCCATCTGATGAGGCGTTGCGACAACAACTTCGACACCATCTTTTGCGAGCATCGAGCACAACGCCACCGAACCAGCAAGCGTCGCCGGGCCGTCATCCAGTCCGAAAAGGCAGTGACAATGAATATCAGCAAATTTCTTTGGATTTTGCGTATCTACTGTAACCTTCTGTTGCCATGCACTTGTTCCATGACGTTCGGTCCGGTGAAAAACATGTTTTAATAGTGTCGCTTTCAAACCACATACTCCTTTGTCGTTATCACACTGCCGTATCGAGTCAGCATCAGACTGAAAACAACGCTTATCTAAGCGAGCTTTTTAAGCTTTCTCCTTTTTGCGGTAGCTACACGAGTCATATCGACCTGCCTTCTGGCCAATCTGGGAGCACAGACAGCATCTTTTCCCTGATTGTCTTTTTTGCCATAGCCATATTTGCCGTAGCCATAAGCACCGTAACCGTAACCATAACCGTACGAGCCATAACGTCTGCTGTTACTTGGTACCGCGTTGAAGACGAAACCGACAATATTGGCACCGACACTTAGCAGCATATCACGGGCATGTGCGCTGCGGATAGTAGTCGAGCGATCTGCTCTTACAACCAAAATTGTCGCATCCGCTAATGTGGTGAGTATCTGGGCGTCCGCCACGGGCAAAACGGGAGCCGAATCTATTATAACATAGTCGTACATGTCAGACAGGTTATGTATCATTTCGGCGAAAACCCTGCTGCCCAAAACTTCGGAAGGATTCGGAACTGATGAGCCGGCAGTTAAAATATCGAGGTTCTCTAACGGACTGGCAAAAATTGCCCTGTCAAGAATAGTCTCATCGGCAAGATAATTGGTCATACCCGTATCGTCATCGATCTGGAAAATAATATCCTGCTTCGGATTTCTCAGGTCCGCATCGACAATAAGAACTTTCTTGCCTGCCTGGGCCATAGTTATCGCCAGATTACTGGCAAGACTTGATTTGCCCTCACCTGGTTCCGGTGAGGTGACCAGGATAACTTTCGTCTCTGCATTTTGACTTCCAAAAAAGACCGCCGTCCTTACCGTCCTAAAAGCTTCGCCAACAGCGGAACCGGGATCGGATATGCATTTCAATCCATTTTCAGATGTAGTGATCGGGTCCCTCTTTTTGTGTTTTCGGCCTCGGAAAATACCATGGCTTTTTTCTGTGTCTTTTGACCGAGACGCAAGAGCGGCGCTATAATCTTTATCCATGTTCACCTGACGTGACATAACTGGTATGACACCTAGCAGAGGCAGCTTTATCGCGATTGTAGCCTGCTCAATAGTGTGAAGACGATGATCGAGATTTTCGAGAAGTAACGTCAGACCGATCCCGAAAATACACCCAAACAACATCGAAATACAAAGAACTTTAGCCTTATCCGGCTTGGAAGGCTTCGATGAAGCTACCGCACATTCCAGTATGTTTATATTCAAACCACCTGTACCTTCGGCAACATTGAGTTCCTTGATCCTGCTGTCAGGTATCTCACATTCTCGTTCGGCTTTGCTCAGTTCGCTCTGAAGAACGGCATACTCCGTTGCTTTGATACCCAGCGCCTGCGCCTTGGCATATTCCTCATTAAAGGATACCTCTACTTCTTTCAGTCTCTTCTGAGCATTTTCATGCCGAAGTTTCATGGCTTCGATGAAAATCCCCGCTGACTGTTTTATTTCATTATCAAGAAGTTCTTCCAGGTATGACATCTTCTGGCATAGAGTTTTGACAGACGGATGATTTGCTGTTACATGGTTTAGAAGATTGAGCTTTGCGATCTCGGCTTCTTTTAATTCTGTCTTCAGCTTTCTTTCTGTCTCTGAATCTTTAACGAAAGTATTATTTGTTCCTCCAAATGTAGCAGCCGCAAAATCCCTCATCTTCCTCGGCTGGTCCTGAACGCTCATCAACGCATCATAATCGGCCTTGGTGTTTATGGCCGCCAGTTGTGCATCGGCAAGACCTTCCGTCAAAATAGCAAGCCTTTTGAATGAAATATCGCCGCCCCTGCTCTGATCGAATGAAACGACTCCGTTTTCACGGGTAAAGCTCAGAAGCTCGGCCAGCTTTTCGTCAAATTCCTTGTCACGAGTGATCTTTTCTTTTTGCAGTATTGTAAGCATCTTCAATACTGTCGACTGTTTGATCGTCGAATTGTAGTTTACATAAGAATCCACGATCCGGTTCACCACAACAGCAGCCTCCTCGGGGTATGGAGAATCATAACTGACTGTGATGATGTCGTCGCGTTTGCCAATACTGATATCGAGATTCTTATTGATATATACCAAAATATTATCAACACCCTCAAAACTTTTGTGATTACGTATATGCGGATCATTTACAACCGGGGTAATGATAGGCGTAGAACGCATAACCTCGCATTGCGTGTACAGGTAATTCTTCGATTGTGTCATAACCCCTTCGGAGTCGCTAATGACCCGCGGCACATTTTGCTCTACAACAACGCGTGAACTACTCGTATAAATTGGAGTGGCCTTAACGATATAAATAAAGCCAGCCGATAACGCCAGGCAGATCATTAAGAATATCACCCACTTATGGTCCGCAAGCGTATGAAAGATGCTCTTTTCGACAGTTTGTAACGAAGATTCTTTAGTCTCGTTTGAGAAATCCTTTTCTTTCACAAAATCATCCTTGATAGAGGTTTCAATTATTACTCTACATGCCGCTTACTTTTGCCTCGGCTCCTACGCCGAACTTGAAGATACCCGAAAGAAATTGATTGGTGCGTGTCCGGGCTGTTTGATCAACACAAATAATATCACCAGGCTCGATAGGAAGCTTTGCCGCCTTGTCAAAATCCTTACTCTTGACACTGACTATCAGGCTCTGGATATCACCGTTAGAATTCTCTCTTAATATTCGCAGGTAATGCGGGTCGGCGATAGTATCAAGCCCGCCGGCAAAGGCCAGCGTCTCCATAAGATTGTACTGAACATCAGGAGGGTACGGAAACGTGTCTGGATTGTTCACAAGACCTGTAATGGAAAATATCCTCTCGTTCTCATTATTATATTTCGAGACACGACAAACGATCATCGGTGGTTTTACAACATACTCAGGATAGTACGAGTTTGCAACATCGGCCTCGATCTCAGCAAGGGTCTTGCGAACCATCTTAGCAGAACCTATGATCGGCAAAATAGCATTGCCTTCGTCGTCCACACGAACATAATAAGAATCGATATCTTTATAGCCTAAGCCTGGCTTGAACCATTCATTGAGATTGGATGACGTAATACGAAGCACCGCGGGCATTTGAAATTCCAAAACATCACCCGGCACAACACGATAAGGACCGGAATAATAGTTTATCTCTTTCTTCTCTTCCGGCACAACCGGCGTCTCGTTTAGTGTACTGAACTCTTTAACCTGCTGGGTAGACGATATTTTTGGCCCGCATCCTGCTATGAAAAAAATGCAAATTATTATAACCGATCCCTGGATAATTCTCTCTGTACCCATCCTTGTCCCTTCAATCGATCGCAAAGCAGATCGTGATATTCAGACTAACAACAACCACGCTTTATGTGATGTCTTTCCGCGGCTTGTCTATTGACTTACTGAACCGCTTCCGCCGCC
>DAOWHR010000013.1 GCA_030641315.1 Anaerohalosphaeraceae bacterium
ATTTTAGTCTTTTCAATGGTCATGGTTTATCTGTCCCTTGACCCCCATGGGGGGCGGATTTTTTATCGGGCTATGATGCTATGTTGCTAACTTTTTCAGCTTCCAATGCCTGCTTTGCAGCACGTTCTTTCTTCAATTCAGCCAGGTGGTCCATATTTATGTACCGCCTCGTACCCCACTTGGTACCGGCGATAGCACAAGCAGGGGCTTCTGGGGAACCACTTCAAAGCGTCAAATCAACGACCCTGATTCAAACCGAAAAAAGACGCAACTAACCTATGCCGAAAGAATCGCCAAATGTGGTGATTCTGTCAATCTCTTTGAAATTGCGGAAATGGTAGACAGAGACACTGGAGAAATATTGCACAACCAAACATGGATAGGGCAGATTAACGCAGACGCTTCAACCGTCATGGATAATCTTTTCGACCCCGGCAATCCTGAGCGTATGCATCGAAGTCTGCTTGCTGGCAACCAAAAAGAGGCCTTGCAGATCATCAGAAACGCATCCGGCAAAAAAACTGATTTCATACGACACAGATAAATATGGAGACATCGAAAATGAAAAATGAAAAAATGATCAGACGAAAAATCAAACGCAGGCAAAATTTACCGCAACCGATAGGCCAGATCATAACCGAAGACTTGCCGGATTTTGTGACACTACCAGTAAGGAATAAAAACACAAGACACATAATCAGCATTCAAGATGAAGACGGCATCCCTTGGCATCAAGTGGAGAAATTTTTTAAGAGTGCACACGATACAAAATTGTCGAAAAAAGATGAAAATCAAAGGAGGCTTTAAGCTATGAAACAGAAAACAGAAAAACAAAATGACAGACCATATATCTCACCAAAGGAACTCGCAGAACGTTGGCAGTGTTCACGCTCCAGCGTTGACCGGATAGCCCACAGAGCCTGCCTGACACGGCTTTGCTTAGGTAAAGGCAAGAACGGCACTGTAAGGAATCACAGAGAGGAGGTAACAGCCTGACCCGCCACATTAAAACTTAATACGAGCTACCAAATAACTGCCCCGATTTTGTGATTGCAAGTCTTTTTCCGGGGTGGTTACTCATTACACAATATCGTTGAGTAAAAAGGCTTTCGAGCATAACACCCGAAAGCCTTTAAGTTGCGTTTAATTTCTGCGTTTTCGCAATAACAATCCGCCTGCACCAAGCAGCAGCAAACTCATCGGTTCCGGCACGATGGTAAATTTAATGTTGTCGATAGTCGGCTCATAACCTGTCACATTGACAAGCTGAATATTGAAAGTACTAAAATCTTCCCATGTTCCTGTCAGCTTTTTTATGTTGATGTTATAAAGCCAGTCACGACATATTATTTCAATGTTTTTCGCGGGATCGATTTCCTGGAAGTTACTAAGTATGTCTATTTTCCCACCGCTGATCTTCAAGTTATTGCTGGTTCCTCTGGTCGATGCACTAAAAATGATTTCGTGAATATCACCGCCAAGAATTTCCACCTTGTCTTAACCACCATATCCCGAACCAACGACCTCCGGGTTATGAGTAAGATTTACGGCAAAATCATAACTTCTTAGTTTCCAGACATTTACATCTAAGTCCTTATCACACCTAAGGCAACCCCACATCTGCATGTTGCGCATGTCGTGCAATGTAAGCACAAAATATATGACAATTTAATTACAGTTACACAACATGTCCAGAATTATACAGGACGCTTACTGAAAGCGCAACTATATTCCAAATATTTTCTACTCGATCCGCCCTTCAAAACTTACATTATGCATTTGATGTGATCCACTTGCATTTGACAAGTACACACGTCCCACCCATTTTGATTCCATCGTCCGCCTTGTATCAAAAGTCGCGATTCAGGATTTCTATAGTGCGACGACACAATTCCCGACCATAGTTCGTCCAAGTACCTTCCCCCCAATAACGAAAGCAACTAGTCCTTAAACAAGCGTACCTGGCTCGTTGTTTGATTGCTGGGCGGGCTGATTTTTCGGCGCAGCGGATAACCGTCAGCCGCAAGCAGCCTGAAAAAGTTTCAAATTTTAATCCCGTCATATTTCACCTGTCTTCCATCTCACAGAGGCCAACACGAATCGGGACATCCGTATCCCGATATAACACACTTACTCATCAACAGCGAAGCAGGGTCCGAAAGGTTTTGACCACACGGAAAAATATATCAAAACATTCGTTCCAGCCCAGCAATCTATACACAAGTTTGCGGCCTGTTTTGACGATCTGGCACGGCAGCATGATGAAGAAATTGCGGAATTTCTTAAACTCCATCCGCAGTACTTTTTGCTTCTGGCTCTTATGCTTTTTATGCCACCGGCCTTTTGTCGGCAGCAGCAAGGCGTACCACGCTTTCAGGTTCCAGGCCAATGAAGCCATCACCATATCTGACTACCCGAGGCCTCAGACATAACCTCGAGGTACTTCGGAGGAAACTCATTCATCATCACACCGCCATTCTCGCCATCAGAGATTTGGGTTACAATAGATGGGGTTGACTTCCCTGCGACCTGCTGACGAGAGAGATTCTTGGCCTCATAGTAGGGCTGCATCTGACCAATCAGTTTTGTGTCGCTTCCCTGGGTTTTGATGATAGCGGTTATGCTAAGTGTCTGACCTTGTGAGTTTTTTGCAACGAGGCGGTGCGGCAGATGGGTGTTACGGATAGGTCCGCCATTAGTGAGTTGCTCAATGGTGTGTTCCTGAACCAATATCGTATCAATGTTCATGGCGTTACCACTCCTAACGATCGCCTAGATCAGCCAACGTCATTTTTTGTAGAACGAGTACTGGAAAAAATAAGATGCTCTGGTAGCTCTTCAAAAGACCTTAAATAAGCTATACAAATGATCAATGCCATACATAATTACTGTTTCATAGTAGCCAGATACTAACAAATCAACAGAACATCTGCAATATCTTTCGTCCGAACTGGATTTAAATGTATATTTTGAAAGAACTTATGGAAAGTTGATATTTGCACCCCACGCCATGGGTACACTGTCATGAATAGCAGGGGCAACTCCTTGACCGCACTCTCAACCACTTAGCAAGCCCAAAGCCCGAGCTTTCTTTATGACATAACAAGGACAATCCCCCCCCCTGCCATTTGTCAGGAAGGTTAAAATGTTGCAACACCTCAGAAAAAAAGTGAAAACACACAGACTTATGTTCCCGGCGTAGGTGTCGCTGCGGTCCAGTTCGCCACATCATTGCCGTATTCTTCAAGTTCACTGCGCTGCAAAGAATCGCCCAGCCCGTCCGGCTCTGTTGGCCATGTGTCATCGCCCACAGGATGCGACCCATCGCTGTAGTTCACTCTGTCGACGCGTATGTAGTAGCGTGTGCCGAACTCGTCTGTATCGCCTGGCTTTGCGATCTGGAGTCTTTCGCCGCCGTTGCTTAGCTTGGTGTCGTTCTCAAACGGGCCGAGTATGCCTGCTGAACTGCCGTATCGCTCAGCGTAGGCATCGAGATTGCGCGCGATAACAAGTCGCTGGCCCGATGCTAATGTTGTGCCCAGCGGGAAGGTGTAGTCGATGCCGTCGGAGAATATCCATGCGTTTGTCTCGTTGGCCGCTGCATCGTATGTTTCAAATGTCACAGGGCTGCCACTCATGTTGTAAATCTCGACATATTCGTACTCATCGGTGTCCTCATACGAATCGCCGGTAGTCTCAACAGGGTTGTACATGATCTCGCTGATCACGATCGGTCCGATTAGAGGTTCGCTGTTCGCCGCATCAGGAGTAGCTGTTTCCATCGGCACAAAGTTGTAGCTGTCGGCACTTACCTTGTAATACCTGCCGAACGAAACACCCGTTGCCGATGCTCCGAACGATTCTTCGTCGCTGTATCCGGTGATGTCGCCGTTGTCGCCTGAGTGCAGGTGGACTTCATCACCGTTTTCGCTGAGTGCGAACTGGACATTGCTGCCTGGCTCGCTGATGTTGCCGAAGTGCTGGTCTTCGTAGAATACGAGATAACCGTTGCCGGGCAGAATCGTGCCTGTTGCGATCTCGTATTTTGTGAAGTCAGTGTCACTGTCGCTTAGGAACCAGCCGCCGATGTTAATGTCGCTACCGGTGGTGTTGTGCAGTTCGATCCAGTCCGGTGCCGCGGCGTGAGAATGCGCCAGTACTTCGTTAATAACAACAGAGCCGAGGTCAGGTATGATCCCTGAATCGTCATGGCCCGGTGAGCCGTCCACAGCAGCACTTGGCCTCCAGCTGCTCTTGGAGTCCCAGCTATCGAGATCGGAATTGGTTGCGTCTTTGATGACTAGTGAGAAGCCGTTGCCGTCTGTGATGTCGTACCAGCCGTCAGCATAATCAAATGCCAGGACCGTGCCGTTGGTCTCGTCTTCAAGTTTGATGTTTTCACCACCGTTTGACAGGTAGCCTGTGTATTCGTCATGAGCTATGTTAAGGCCGGTGGTGTCATATCTTTCAGCAAACGCTGCCTGGTTCCTGACGATGAGTAGATAACTATTCGAGGCAAGGTAAACATTTCCACCGGAGGCAAATTCATAGTGTATGCCGTCTGTGAATCTAACCCCATCCAGCAACAATGATGAATCGCCGATATTTTTAAGCTCGATGTATTCATACTCTTCTTCGTTGAACGTATCGCCAGCCTTCGTTGCGGGATGATACATTAGCTCAGTGATACGCAAATATCTTTGCTGATCCGAAGGAGTTCCGGCATAAGTCATGCTGTTTACCTGAATGCCTTCAGAGTTGTGTAGATATAAAGTCTCTCCCCAACTGGAGAGATGACCTTTGTAATTACCCTGAACAAATTTGGCCTCACCACCTGTAGGGCTTATGAGTCTTTGTCTGAATGCCCTGACATTTGGTGAAACAAACAGTGAACCACCAGCGGGGATGACAGTACCGGCGTCAATAGTGTGCTCAATACCTCCGGAAAGAGTCCAGTCTGAAATATCCACAGCATAAGCATTGGGATTTACCAGTTCGATGTACTCATGATCCTGGTCGTAAGATACAGGACTATAATCATAATTTCCGAAATTGATCGCAGCACCGGAGAGCTGGGCATCGGGAATGTTGGCACGGTAACTCACCGGATGAGAGCCACCCACTGTGTGTTTGTTATAAAGATCATCACGACGACCCTGTATATGATTCTTTAACGATTGTACCGCACTGGCGGCAGAAGAAATGTCTGCCTGGGCCGCAGCGAATATCTCATCGATCTTTTGATCAAGATAACGTTCACTGACAGGTGTATCCGGCGGCTGCAGATATGCATCCATTAAAGTTCGAAGTCTTCTGAGCATCATCTCTTTGAATTCAGGAGTGTCGAGAACAACATCGTATAAAAGATTCCACTGCGGACCATACGGGCTTGGACTCAACTTATGGTCCGAATCACATAAGAAAGGATGCGTATAAAGTGTACTGCTTTGCCCCGGAGGAGGGGGTAGATGACGAGTAACAGATCCTAAAGACCAATCCAGATCCCACGGCATGAAGGACCATTCGTCCGAAGCTCCCAAATCACGAGCCAGATAGAAATTCTTTCTCATATCATCGGCATGCTCAATAATCGCGCGGACAGCCATATAATTAACCATCTCAGGAATATTTATATTATCAAAAACATATGTTCGACGCGCCGACAGACGTGTATCAGGATCAGCGGTCTTATATATATTTCGTAATGTCGCAGTCATATCCGCAAGTTCAGAAAGATCTGCGGTATCGAGTTTTGGCTCGGCGCCGCTGTTCGCATCCCATAGTCCCGGGATGCTCGATCCATCAGCACGAGGTACAAATTTGTAAAGCGATCCAAATTCGTTAAGCCCGTGTCTCTTCAGGTAATCTTCATCGATCTGTTCAATAGCAATACCGACACGATCAAAATTACCGTTGAGACGCATATGAGTAAGAAAACTGTATGAACCCGGGTTGCCCGCGATCTCATGTATGAAAAATCCTAAAACCGGACGGATATATGAAGGGTCAGAACCTTTTACATTGATATTGATCTCACCGACCCTACCCAGCGTTTCGTTAACATAGATTCCGAACCCCCTGTTGAAATCAAACTTCTGCGAACCGGCTGCGGACCAACCGCCTCTGGCCCGGACAAATATATTGTCATAAAAATGCCCGTTATAGAACACCGACGCCCTGGCCCCGGTACGAGTGCGGGAGTTTGTTACATCCTCTGTACTCCACCAGAAAACAGGAAGCTGTGTTGTCAGACTGAGATATTTAATAACTGTTCCATAATATTGAGGTGAATCATCCGGCCATGGGTAGAGCGGATTTCTCGAAGTCTGCTGTTGAGCATCATCAGCTGTAACATACCACCTCAGCATTTGTCCCGGCGACGAAGCGGAAGCAGGTATTGTCGCTCCATACACGCTATCTCCCGCTGGTCCATCACCATGTGTCCCATCATCATACATCTGGACACTTACCTCATTTCCATACTTAACCCGATAATGCAGTGTTACTCCAGTGACCGGGTCGAATGTCTCTGCCACCTCAGCGGTAATCACAAGAGCATCCGAATCTCCAGGCTGAATCGGATCTTCCGTGACATTGCGAATAAATGGCCCCAGCGGAGCAACAAGACCGGAATTAGAATTCCCAGCAGTGGGACTTGTCATATATCCTTTTGTAATTGAGTCAACCTCTACGGGAGAACTTGTCGTTGCTGTCAGCTCCGGCAAAATAAGCATATCGGAACTGCCAACTCTTACATTCAGCCCGTGAATAGCCAATACATTCTGGCCTTGCGCCAAATAAGTTTTATACTGAGTAATGTCAAAAGAAACAGCAGAAGTCGCTTCGTTATCAGGATGATCATTAGGACCACAATTTGACTCCCATGTTATTGCGTCCGGATCAGATACGTTGGCCCAGGCGATACGGTGTCCGTTAAGATAGGCCACGAAACCGTCATCGTATTTCATCCACAGTGTAAGGTTATCAACACTGGTAATAACATCTTGAAAATCAAAAGGTATCCTGATGTAAACCGAGGCGTTGTTATTATACATCGCCTGAACGTCTATTCCTATAAGCGGGTCATAACCAGAACTATTTTCATAACCAACACCAGTTGTGCCGGTGATCCACCCTGCATCATTAAAACCGACATGGGCCCATGTTTGTCCCAATGAATCATCGGCTGGGACCAATGCCGAAGCATCAGCACCCTCTGAGATCAACGTGTTCTCTGTCACTATCGCACCTGATTCGCCCAGGCCATAAGAAATACCGCCAAACTGCTGCGGATAAACGGGCGAATATTCACTTGCGATGGTTGTTCCGTTGGGCAGGATCAGTGCGAGATATTCACCATCGGCACTAAGCGTAAAATTCGTATGAAGCTCGCTTGCTGAGTCACGGCGATTCTTACCAGATGCAAATATAACCATATAATTGCCAGGCTGCATAGTAATGTTGGGAAGTCGCCACTTGGTGAGATTCGACTCATTGTCTGTCAGATACCACCCTCCGAGATCAACTGGGATCGATGATTGATTATAAAGTTCTATCCAATCGACAGTGTTACCGTCCTCATCTGTCAATTCACTGCCGACACATACAAATTCGGTAATCATTATCGGAGAAATGAACTCCTGCCACATAGTGGCAAGTAAGGTAAAATCCCTCTGATCTATAGCCGTGTCATTATTCAGATCATAACAACCAGGTCCTGCACAATTTTGCATCCATTGTTCGGCCAGCATATGCAGATCCTGCATATCAACAACACAATCACCGTTTATATCTGCTGGCGGACATGCAGCGTATGCCCCCGGAGTAAAACAACAAATAACCACTGACATGAACAAAAAAGTTCTCAGGCTGATATTGCTGATTGAACTAATCATATATTTACACATAGATAAAAAAACTCCCAAACAAAAAAACTTTGTAGTAAATGTCTGCCGCTAAAACTTGCAACATCGCCGTATTCAGGTTTTATCGGTTTGTTTTACCCACTAGTTAACTGGGGTTAACGCCGGAAAAATAAATACACAAGGAGAAACCTTACGGCATCTCCCTGTGTATATTAAAACTTTACTTTATAGCCTCAAGCCAGACATTAATTACAGTCGAAAAGAGTGCTGTCAATGCCTGCAACTCTGTTACAGTTTAGCCATGTTGCGGCAAACGTTGCAAAGTCATACAGGTCAACTGTGCAGTCAGGCACACCTTCAGGACCAGAAACATCAAACTCAAGCCCGGTAGTTCCATCTACACAAATAGCCTCAGTTGTCATTACAGCAACGTAGTCATTTGCAATCGTATAAGGATCGAGTGCATAGTTGTAAATCGTAAGTTCATCAATAAGACCATCATATGGTGTAAAACCATCTTCTCGTTCTGCACCAATGACTACAGGGTGAATATTCGTTGCAGCTATTGCGGTAAGCTCACCTGACTGATTTGCCTGCTGACCATCAACATACAGTGTAAGGCGTATGCCATCATAGGTCATTGTCACCAGGTGCCACTGGCTGTCTGCCAGACTGCCTCCGCCTTGGAGACCTGACACGCCTCTTAATTCCGCAGAAGCATTGCCTGGTGAACGAGCTAATCCCCAACCGGCCCATGGCTCGCCTGAAATCTGTCCACGTTCCTGCTTGCAAACAATGCCACCCCAGCCATCTGTACTGGTATTGACCCATGTAGATATAGTCAAGCCCTGAGGATAGAAGTTGAAGAAGTCTTCAGAATCGGTAATCAGTACGATCAACTCATCTGCTTCAAGCTTCATGCTCCGGCCACTAATACTATTGTCGTCGTATACTTCATTGCCTGCTTGAGGATCATTAAGTGCATTAGGATCTGTGTAAACACCAGCCCATCCGTCAACCGTATCTACCAGAGTATCATCGAAATCCCAGTGTGCGATCAGACGCTCAGCCATTACCCTTGCTTGAGCCGATACCGCTTCTGGATGAGGATCTGTAGGTGGATTAACGACATTGTACACTTCGCAATGATAAGCAGCATCATGGTCCACGGTCACAGTAACATCAAGTGTGATCGTAGTACCTGCGACAGCTGTTTCAGTACCGATAGCTACATCATCCTCAAACCACAGGTAAGTCGCAGCAGACTGATGCTCAACTGTAAGCGTTACTGTCGCACCAACTGGAACGGTAACCGAAGTCGGATCCGTCACAACAGGATAGGCAGGTATGGTTGTAAAGCTTGAGGTGCCACTTATGGCAGTATCAACACCGTTTGTTGATGTTATACGCCAGAAGTAAGTAGCATCATTAGCAAGTGTTGCCAAATGACTGGTTGTTGGAGCAGCCATAGCAGGAACCAATACTGTTCCAGTATCCAGGAAGTTCGGGTCACCAATCCTGTATTCCAGATCATAGCTTGTTGCTGTGAATGTACACGGCTCTAGCCACTCAAACGTAACCTGCGCTGGGAGCACAATCATATCCTCGTCCACATCTATCGCACCGTTGGAAGGAGCAATAAGTGTAGCTGCCGGCGGGCACGCGTATTCAAGTACAACAGAATCAAGCAGCGGCTGCTCGAAAGCTGAAGCAGAAGCTCCTGCTTCAAAACGCAGGAAAAGATTACCTGTTACAGTTGAACCTGAGGTCAGTGTCCATGCGTTCTCTACAACTTCACCTGCAGTTGTCGGGCTAAGTGCGATCACTTCATCAACAAGAACTCCGTCTGCAGTCGGGTCACCATCCCATATCTGGACCTTGAATTCACCGGTTAACGGGTCCATGTCGCTTCTGCTGGCTGCGTAGAAACCAAGTGCGTATGGGGTATTGGCCTCAAGTAGTACACCTGTGTCAATATGGATTGCGGAACCATTGCTGCCGTTTATCTGGAAAAATGCCCAGTTCGGAGCTGAATCAGGTTCAGGCTGATACTCACCCCATGGATTATCCGGGTCAAAAGTAGCGTCCGACTCAATCCCGGCACCGCCCCAGAGAGTTCCTTCGATAACCCATGGCTTATCAAAATTACCAGTGCCGCGTGCCGGGCCCTGTGCGTCAAAATCATCCCCAAAGATCGCGGCGCTTGACATAGCCGAAACAGCCATGACAACCAA
>DAOWHR010000032.1 GCA_030641315.1 Anaerohalosphaeraceae bacterium
CGAATGCGTATTCATGGATTGCTTACGGATATGAAGGCGGCCGAACTGACCGAAAGAAAAATGGAACAACTGGTTTTCGAGATCATGACCGAGAACCAAAAGAAGTATTATCTTGAACATGGCGCATTTGACTTTGCCCATCAGATGGGTCCGATGGATCGGTTCAGAGTCAACGTGTTTCGACAGCGTGGCTCGACCAGTCTTGTTGCAAGACATATCACAGGAAATATCCCCCTCTTTGAAACCCTTAATCTGCCTGAAATAGTGCAGGATATTGCCAAGACGGCCCATGACGGCATGGTACTGGTAACCGGACCTACCGGTTGCGGAAAAAGTACGACGATCGCTTCAATGATCGACTACATCAACAGACACCGCGCATGCCACATAGTTACCATCGAAGATCCCATCGAGTACCTTTATGCAGACAGCATGGCAACGGTTTCACAAAGAGAGATCGGTATCGATGTGGCGGACTTTAATCTGGCTCTTAAGTCCCTGATGCGTCAGGACCCGGACGTTGTTCTGGTTGGTGAGATGCGTGACAGCGAAACCATCATTGCGGCTATGAGAGCTGCAGAGACCGGACACCTTGTTTTTGGAACGCTGCATTCGGCTAGCGCCGCACAGACGATCCAGAGAATTCTCGACTTGTTCCCGCAGGAAGAACGCGATCTTGCCAGGCAAACATTTGCGCTTACGATCAGGGCTGTAGTAAGTCAACAACTACTCAAAGGGATCAAGCCGGGTGTGCCCAGGGTACCTGCGATCGAGATACTGCTGGCCAACCCAATCGTTAAAAAACTGATCAGCGAAGAAAGAGAAGCCGACATCCCGACCGCGATACGCGGCGGAAGAGGCGAAGGGATGCAGGACTTTACAGACAGCCTTGAATTTCTCGTCAAGAATGAATGGATTGACCTGGACGAAGCGGTCAGATGTGCGCCAAATGTGGAAGAGCTTAAAATGGCCCTTAAGGGCGTGCGGGCTTCTGCTGGCGGGATAATGTAATAGCAATTTGAGCAAATTGAAATCTGGAGCTGGTTATGCCTAACGGATCGATGGTGTTAGCATTTGGATATGTTTCAATAATAAAACTGCTTGTGTTTACTGGTATGTTCTTCCTGTGGATGCCGCTTGTAAACTGGGTGCATAGCGATGCCCAGGCGGTAAGGTCCAGAGGAAACTTCTGGGCCGCTCTGGTCGCTGGAGCCGGGGCAGGTACTCTTGTAATATGGCTTCTTGCCCCGATATTTCTCATTGGACTTTTAATCTTCATTATTGCCGTCGCCGCTTCCAGCTTTGCCTATGTTGTGCACAGGAATTCGCGCGTAGCCGATTTTGAAAGAATATTGACCGCAGAGCACATCAAAAGTCTGTTTGTAGATGAAAACAAAAAAATTGCCAAAGCAAGCAAGGGCATAGTGCTTGTCACAGCAAACGGCAACGATGTACCGTTCCCGAAACCAAAATCACCTGAGGCGATAGGTTTCCAGACAACATGCGAAGTTTTCGAGGACGCTGTCTGGAGAAGAGCAAGTGAAGTCGTCTTTCAGCCAGGCCCGGAAGAGTACAGCCTGATATACAGGATCGACGGTCATCCATTTAAACAGGACCCAATTCCAAGAGAAGAGATGGAATATTTTCTTCACTACCTCAAGCAGCTTACCGATTTGGATGTAAACGAAAGAAGAAAACCTCAAACGGGAGCTTTTACGCTCAAAAAAGATGAAGAGTCTTTTAAGTGGGAAATAAATACCGCAGGATCCACGGCAGGCGAACAGGTAAGGGCAAAGAGACTTGACGAATACAGCATGATGAAGCTTACCGAACTTGGAATGACTGAGGAACAGGTACAAGGCCTGCAATCCCTCAAAGAGCTTCAAAAAGGCCTGATAATCGTTTCAGGGCCAAAGCAAACCGGTGTGACGACAACGTTCTATGCGTTACTTCTCAATCATGACCCGTTCCTGAATGACATCAATACTCTCGAGAAGAATCCAGCAGCTGAATTGCAGAACATCACTCAGCACACTTATAAATTGAGCGATACCGGAACATCTTCTTATGCTCAAAAATTCACATCAGTGGTCAGAATGGGACCGAATATCGTTGGAATCGCGGATTGTGAAGAAGAGGACTGTTTTGTCGCGGCGATTAAGGCCTGTCAGGGCGGAAGGCTTATACATCTGGCGACAGAGGCCTCAAGCGTAATTAAGGCACTTGGAAAAGTAATGAAAAACGCTGGCGATAAAACTGCCGTTCTGGACAATCTCACGGCAGTTGTAAACCAGAGACTTGTCAGAAAACTCTGCCCTGAATGTAAGCAGGCATATCAACCGAATCAGGCGCTGCTGAAGAAATTCAATCTGTCCGCCGACAAAATTAAACTACTGTACCGACCCGGAGACATTGAATACGACAAACACGGCAAGCCAATCTACTGTGAACATTGTCAGGGAACAGGATTTCTGGGAAGGATCGGAATATTTGAAACTATCATCATAACCGATCAGATCAGAGAAGAGATCAAACAGGCCAAGACCCTGCACGATATCTCTACAATATTCAGAAACAAAGGCATGCTTTACATGCAGGAACAGTCAATAAGCAAAGTCACAGAAGGAATAACTTCGATCAATGAAGTGATACTCGAATTCGCAACGGCAAAACCACAGAAAAAAAAGACTAAATAAATGCGTTGTCGCAGAAGATAAATTACAGGAGTAAAAATGATTGCAGCTATCACAGTAATTCTCATAACGATACTATGTACGGCGCAGTTTTACCTGAAAAACTCGCCGATGAAATCCTTCGCAACTCTCATCTCAGCAATTGTAGCTATGATTGCTGCATACGGCTATTACGAAGCTCTTGCAGGAATACTCGTCTCACGCGGTTACGGGGGACAATGGGCACATGCAGGGTGCTTCATCCTGCTCTTTACCATTGCCTTTGCGATCACCAGAATACTTTCAGATTTCGTAGTAGGCGCTAACATTGAGTTTGGACTGCCCGTCAGATATGCAACGGCCGTAATATGCGGAGCTATCACTGGATTCATCATATCAGGGGTACTGATAACATCTATTTCGATGACACCTCTAGGTGCCAAGATCCCATACAGCAGATTTGAGGATAAGATTAACGTCACAAATCCAAAAACATGCCTCTTTAACTCGGATGGAGTAACTGCTTCGATGTTCTCATGGATGGGGCATGGTTCGTTTGCAACAGATCGAAAATTTCGTGACTACCACCCTGAGTTTCTTAACCAGATACACCTTAGCAGAAAAGGAATGAAAGATGATATTTTGATGATAGCGGCAGAAGATGCTCTGACTTTGGGGAAAAAAGATGTAACCAGGAGCGAAATTGCCAACAACAATACACAATATAATCTGCGGGTCGGTTTCAAAGGAAACGCGGTTAAAGACGGAGGTGCTGCCGGTGAAAATGGAAATGTTACATTTTTATTGGGGCAGTTAGGACTGATCTGCGAACCGACAAGCGGGCTGTCCCGAACACCTGTAACGGTCTATCCGGTTAAGTTCAAGACTACGGGGGCGGCATGGGGAAAAGAGAACAACACACTTGATGAAACCATAACGATTGAACGAAAATATTTCACCAACAGCAAAAAAGTAGTTCGTGTAGACTTTATGTTTGTTGTCCCGTCAAGTATGGTCCCGAAACTTGTTCAGTTCAAAATGAGTACCTATACACCGTTTCCAACATCTAAACCGGGAGTACAGGACGAACCGGATCAGACAGAAGAGACAGAAGAAAATAATACCGAAACGCCAGCCGAAGAGACAGGACTTTAAGCAACGACTTATACATGCAAAGGAAGTGGTCAGCAGGTACGCCCCATACAGCATGAGGAAATACGTTGGAGCATTGTAGTTTAGGCACTTAACGCGAGTTGACCAAGATCGACTTCCATCAGGTGTTCAAGATACAGATCCAGATCTTCCTTAGTAAATTGTGCTAAAAACTCTGGCTTGGCACCTTTGTTAATATCAAGAATGAAGTCAATTATCTCACGTTTGCTCATACAAAACTCCCTTTTATCCGCTACAGTTCAACACAGTCCTTATTATTTAATTATCGTCCTTGCCGTTGATTTGCTTGAATCAGGCTGAAATGGCCTAATCGGAGACAAGCATACTCTATCTAGTACTTAAAAGCATCGACACCACACTATGTAGGAACAATCACCTTCTAAAAAAGATATCACGATCAAGGTCCAATAAAAACAGGAACAGTTGCTAAATAACCATGCCAAAAAAAATGAAAAAAATGAAAAAACCTGTTTTTTCTACAAAATGGCTCGAATTTTCATCGCTGTGATTGAATATTGAATTCCTTACTGATACACTTAAAGTATCGTAACATGAGATAGCTGATTATGTGATATGAATGCAGGACAATAAATTATAGATAGACAAATGAAGACGACAATTGATAATATCTACAATAAAAGCAGACGCCAAGACGAGAAAAAACTGAAGATCTGGAAATACGCAGGTCTGATGCTTACATACAAGTGCTCAGCGGCATGTGAGTTCTGCTACTATCATTGTTCGCCTCAAAAAAAAGGCCTAATGCCTATAAAAACCGCGATTGAGATATGGCAGTCATTAACCATGATGGCTGGTGACAGAGCTTTGGTTCATATAACCGGCGGAGAACCATTTCTGTATTTCGATCACATGCTTGAACTGTTGCGAAAAGCCAGCGAGGCTGGTTTGAAGGGCCCGGATCATATTGAAACAAACGCTTCATGGGCGACAGGAACATCGGTGATCAAAAAAAGGCTCAAAGCACTAGATCAGGCAGGCATGAACCTATTGAAGATCAGCTTCGATCCCTTCCATGCCGAGTACATAAGCCGGGAAAACGTAATACGGCTGGCAGAGACCGCTAAAGCCATCCTGGGGCCTGACAAGGTACTGATCAGATGGGAAAAGCATTTACAGCCGCCCTGCTGCCCTGATGACAACTGTAACAGAGAAGACCTTTACAGGAAAGCTCTACAAGTGGAGCCTTGCAGATTCACAGGAAGAGCGGCAAGGACTCTTGCGGGTTTGGTTGCGGATAAAACTATCGAGCAGTTGAAAGAATATTCCTGCCATCAAACATATCTTGATACCAAAGGAGTACATATAGACCCGTACGGCAATGTTTTCAGCGGACTATGCAGCGGAATTATCGTTGGCAACGTCATTGAAAGACCTTTGCATGAGATATGGCAGGCTTTCGATCCGGACACACATCCCTTCATTTCAATGCTTGCAAAAGGCGGTCCGGCAGGTCTGATCGACTCCGCAGAGGCCCTTGGATACAAAATTTTGCCTGCTTATGCGAGCAAATGTCATCTTTGCACCGATATAAGGCAATTTTTCTTTGACATTGGTGAACATAAATCGATAATTGGCCCGTGGGATTGTTATACTTAATATGGAAATGATAATTTCAGGAGACTGAATTTTTGAGCCAGACGAATTACGACACCTTATTCGGCAAGATGGCCGTTGAGCAAAGCTTATGTACAGATGAAGAGCTAAAGATATGTACTGAAGAACTGAAAAAAAGGGCCAAAACTGACCCTACTACCCTCAAAAGGCTTCTGGTCGAACTTGGTTTTGTCACTACAACTCAGCTAAAACGTCTTAAAGGGACCATTTCTGAAAGCAAATCAGCCGCTGGGCAAATTCCGGGCTATAAGGTTACTGGAAAACTCGGCGCAGGCGCTATGGCTGTTGTGTATAAAGCAAAACAACTGAGCCTCGACAGGACGGTCGCTGTGAAAGTTCTGCCCAAACGGTTCAGTGAAAAACCAAACTATATCCGGCGGTTCTTTCAGGAGGGGAAACTCGCTGCAAAACTGAACCACGCTAACATAGTACAGGCCATAGATGTAGGGGAAGTGGGCGGGTTGTACTATTTCGTAATGGAATACGTTGAGGGAAAAACACTCTACGACGATCTTGCGATGGGTAAGATATTCACCGAAAGTGAAGCCCTCAATGCTACCATTCAGATAGCAAACGCACTTGGCCACGCACACGCACAGGGACTTATCCACCGTGACGTGAAACCGAAGAACATCATGATCAACTCCGAGGGTATCATCAAACTGGCTGACATGGGGCTGGCCCGTGAAACGTCAGACATTAAAGCGGCAGAAAGCGAAAAAGGCAAAGCGTTCGGAACCCCCTACTACATCGCCCCTGAGCAGGTTAGAGGTGAGGTCAATATTGATGGCCAGGCAGACATCTACGCACTTGGCGCCACACTTTATCACATGGTAACAGGCAAAGTTCCTTTTGAAGCAAAAACGCCTTCGGAAGTAATGAGAAAGCATTTGACAGAGCCTATCGTGCCGCCGGACCATATCAACACTTCACTTTCAGCAGGGATATCCGAAGTCATCGAGATCATGATGGCTAAAAAACGCAAAAACCGATACCAGACCATCGATGAACTTCTTATCGACTTGAAGGCGATCCAAAACGGTGATGCACCGATAAGAGCCAGGCAATCACAGTCATTCGATTTTGAAGCATTCGCTGAGATCGAAAACGGCGAGGCATTCAATCCTGATGATCAGGCATACAACTATGCCCAGGAGGCAATAGCAAAGTACAAAGTGATGGTCGTAATCCTTGGTGCCATTTCAGCCGTTCTGTTGCTCATAATCATTTTCATGGCTATGAGCGGCAAGAGCTAAAGTCTCTGATCATTATGTGGTTTCTGAAACCATGTTACTCATCAGCAAGGAGAGTTATCCAATGCTTCGTGTGGCGGTGTAACTTCACTGCAGCTGCCAATTATGATTGAAACGATGCCGGAAAGATGATGGATATTGCAGAAGTTGTTTCAAGGGTGAGGTGATCTATGTCTAAACAGGCGGCAGAAACAAAAAACAGGATATTGAACGCTGCAAGAACACTTTATGCAACTCACGGTTGCGACGGGACGACACTGGATGATATACTGACCGCAAGCGGAGTGACCAAGGGGGCGTTCTATCATTACTTCAAATCAAAAGACTCCATTTGCGAGACACTTATCGAGATCATTACAGATGACTATCAGCAGCTTTTCGATTCGATCGACAAATCTGAATCTCCGATCGATCAGCTAAAGGGGCTGGTTCACAAACTTGACGAACTTAACCTGTCCGGAAAATGGCAGAACTGCAAACTGATGCTGAAACTTTCGGCTGACAGCCATCAGACTCACCATAAGACCCAGCAGAGCATTGACAGCTTCTGGCGGTGGTACTTTGGTCAAATAACGCAAATGGTATTCAGATGCAGAAACGCAAATCAGCTTACGACTGAAATCCCCATTAAGATACAGACCAAAATGATATTATCGGTGATGGCGGGTGCGATAACGCTGGAAAGGATCGATCCGGACGATCATCGGTTTGCTCATATCACTAACTATGTGATAGATTCAATGATGGCTTGACCGGGGTTTTGTCGTTATTGGAAGGTTGTTTTGAGTTGGATTTTGGGTTGCCATGGACACCTTGTGAGGTGGGACATGTTTTGGGGCAAAGTATGTTTTTAGGCTGAAAACGCGGTTTGTTAAGATGGGTAACTTCACTTTTTTGGGGTAAAATTGCCAACTATTGCACTGTTTTGGTCGAAGAGGATACGATTTGAGCGGAAAATGCGCGAAAATGGACGGGAGTTTGTCGATCTGTCAAGAGCAAGAATTCGATTTCTGGGGTTGCCTATCTTTCCTATTTTGACCACGTTTATAACGACTGGGTAAGATTTTTTGAAACTTCGTTTCAGTAGTTAGTAGTTAGTTGATAAGGTTCAGGACATCGTAGACCCTCGCAGGGTTATAAACGGCGGAGTAAAATTGTACCACCTGGCGGAGCAATAATGTACCACCGAC